>DASVLN010000478.1:0-12214 GCA_036384855.1 Burkholderiaceae bacterium
GGCGGCGGAGGTACGTCAATCGGGCATGCTTATGGGTGTTCATCCGGTTCCGGCTTTGAAGTTGACGGGGGGTTTGGCGATTCCCAGTCTCTCAAAACCTCTCCGGGTGAACACCCGCAACAACCTATTGAACCTTCACAGTTAGAGCCATCCCGCAAGCGCCGCCCAGACAAGGACGCCCCGGTCAACCAACCGGCGACGGCCGTCGAAAGCAAGTCGTGCGGCCAGTCGCAGGCGCCTCAGCAGCGATGGCGGCGCCAGGAACAATTCGTCGAAGCGCGCATGTGCCGGCGTGAGTGAACCGAGGGCCCGGACGATGGTCGATGCCGCACGCACTTGAGACTTGTACCAACCGGACCGGATCATGCGGAGTCGGCGTCGGATCGCCCCTGCGCCCGAGCGAGCACCGATCTCGTTGGCGCCGTGCTGCCGATAGCTGACCCCAGGCCGCGGGTCGAATATCCAGTCGAGCGAAGCGCCACGAGCGATCACGTAGATGAGCCAGTCGTGGTAATGAAGCGCGGCGACCGCCGCGGGCAAGTCCCGGCAGGCGGCCTGCACGCGGCGCGCCAGTTCGGCGGTCAACACGAACGAACAGCCTTGCCCGGCCCCTTCGAACAGGTGATCGAGCGAACGCGCACGGCCGCATTGCGACAGCGTCGACGCCCGCCCTGCGCCGAAGGTGCGTACGGCGCAGGAATACCCGCCGGCGCCGCGTCGCGCCCGCAGCGCCTCGCACCCGCGCACGAGGTGGTCCGAATCCCAGACATCGTCCTGGTCCGACAATGCCACGAAGTCTGCAGCGGACAGGTCCGCATCGGCGAGGAGCGACCGGAAATTCGCCCCGGCACTTCCCGAGGATTCGGCACGCACGACCAGCGACACGCGATCGTCCCTGCCCGCGAGCTCCCGCACGACGTCCGCCGTGCCATCGTGTGAGCGATCGTCAGAGACGCGCACGCGCACCGCCACTCCCCGCTGGGCGAGGATGGATCCAAGCTGCTCGGCGATCCAGCGTTGACCGCCATAAGCGGCCATCAGCACGAGCACACGCGGCGCTGCCGCGACGACGGTCTCGTCGACGGCACTCATGTGGCGGCGACGTCCGCGACCGCGCGCCACAGCTTGGCCGCCGATACGCTGGGATCGAACAGACGCAGACGCTCGCGTCCGCGCTCGATAAGCGTCTGTCGCAGCGTGCCGTCCAGGCAAAGGTCGCGCATGCCCTGCGCGATCTGCTCAATGTCATCGGGCTCGACGTACAACGCCGCATCGCCTCCGACTTCAGGCAGGCACGATGCGTTCGCCAGCAGCACAGGGGCGTCCGTGGCCCAGGACTCAAGGATCGGCAATCCGAACCCTTCGTAGCGCGACAGATAGGGCACACATGTCGCTGCGCGGTAGTGCGCTGCGACTTCGGCATCGGTGAGGAAACCAAGGAAGCGCAGCGAAGACTCGACGCCGGACGCCCGAGCGATGGCGAGCAAGGCCTCGTCGGGAGCTCCCGTCAGCGCTAGCTCGAAGCCTTCCTGCGGCAGCCGCGAGGCGACGAACGCACGCACCATCGTCGGCACGTTCTTGAACGCGCGCCGATTGCCCGCGTAGAACAGAAACGGCTTGTGTTCGGGCAGCGGCGCGGAGTGCGCGGCGAAATCGGGCGCGATGGCGTTGGGCACGATGGCGACTCGGGCCTCGGGCATGCCAGACCACTCGAGGAATTCGTCGCGCGTGTGCCTGGAGATGCAGACAACCAGGTCGCATCGACGGTACAAGGGGCGCAACACGGTGTCGTAGTACAGGCGATGGGCCACAGTGTAGTGATGCCGGTGCGTGAGGTCGTGCACCGTGACGACAGACGGAACCCTGCGGCTGGCAGGTGGCACGAATCCTGGGTTCCAGAACACGGCCCGGGCAACGGATGGAGGCCGTTGCGCAAGCGCGCGATCTACGGCCCACGGAGACCTGGGACTGCCTATGCGGCAGCGGATGTCCAGATCGCGCAGCACCATGCCGACAGGCGCCGCGGTGCGATAGAGGCCGGCCATGCGGCCGATGCCGGTGCCCGCTGGCCACCGGGCATCGACGAGGACGTCGAGCGTCGATTCAGGCGTCACGAGATCACCGCCCGCACGAAGGACGCCGCGAACTCCGCCCGCGCGAGCCCGGACGTCGATGGCTGGGGTCGCACCCCGTCGGCGATGCGACGCACGGGATGCGACCGCACGCGGGCGGCGAAGTCGTCCACCGAGAAAGGTACGTCGCAGAAGTCCAGCGGCAGCTTGCCCGCGAGTGCGGGCAGCGGCGGTGCAACTACGGGCACCTCCCGGCTCAGAGCCTCCAACACGGACAGCGGTACCCCCTCGAAGCGCGAGGCGCATAGGAACACGTCCATCGCATCGAACAGGCCGACGCGGTCGTCCATCCAATCCCTCCGAAGCACGCAGTCCTCCACGCCTTGCGCGCGCAGGTCCGCCTGCAGGCGCGCAGCGTCGGGGCCGCTGCCCACGATCAGCAGGCGGTTGGACTTGAAATGCTCTCGGTGCCCGCGAAGCAGTTCCACCAGGCGATCGAGGCCCTTCTGGTCGTAGGCGATCCTGCCGACGTAGCCGGCAAGGCGCTCGTCCTCGCGGACTCCAAGCTCCATGCGCACGCGGGCGCGTCGCACGGGCGCCTGGAGGAAGTCGTCGTCGACGCAATTGGAGACGACGATGGCTTCCGGAGCACCGCGCGCGAGCGCCTGGTCGCGAAAATACGGCGCGATCACGACGAAGCGCGCAGCGAGCGCATAGATCGGCCGCGAGAGCGCGTCCCGCAGGCGGGCGAGACGGATGCCGCGATCCCCGCCCGACATCACCATGGGGACGTAGCTGACCACCGGCACGCCGGCAAGCCTGGCAGGCAGGAAGATCTCACTGCCCTGTTCGATGTCGCCCTGCAGCGCGAGGACGCGATCGGGTTGCAGCGCCCGCACCAGGCGCCACAGCGACAGCATCCGCGGCACGTTCGTCCACGTGCGCACGATCTGCAGCGAACGCATGTAGTCGTCGCGCAGGTGCAGGCGCAGCCGATCGCCGTGACGCGTGGTCAGCGGTGAAAGTGCGTCGACGAACCTGGAATTGATGCGCGAGCAGACCAGGTCGAGCTCGTGGCCGTCGGCCAGCAGCGCGTCCAGCCCCTTGAGCGCGATGAGTTCATGGCCGCCGAAGGCGCTGGCGCTCGAATAGACGAGAAGCTTCATGCGCAGCCCTGCGACTCTGCCGGCAAGCGCCGACGCAGGAACCGGGCCGGCACGCCGCCCCAGATCTCGCCCGCCGGAACGAGCCCGCGCACCACCGCGCCCGCCGCGATCACCGCGCCGTTGCCGACACGCGCGCCGGGCAGTAGCGTGGCGCCCGCGCCGATCCAGACGTCGTCGCCGACGATGACGGAGTGCGGCGCGACGCTCCAGGGCTGGTCGATCATCGGCACGGCCGGATCCATCCCGTGGTTGGAAGCGACCATCGTCACCATCTGCGCGATCAGGCACTTGCGGCCGATGCGGATCTCTCCGCCGCTCGCGCGCAGATTGCAATACTCGTTGACGGCCGTGCCCGCACCGATCCGCAGACGCGACGCGTCAGGCGGCAAGGCGCTCATCTCGGTCGTCGCCAGCAGCAGGGATCCCCATCCGATGCTCACGTCCGCCGCCAGCTCGATGCCCTGCGGGCGATGGCTGCGCAGCACCACATTGCGCGCCAGCCGCACACCACGGGCGCGCCAGCGCGCGCGCATCCACATGTCCCGCACGGCGATGGCGGGCCCGGTGGCGGCCAGGACACAGAAATGCAGCAGGGTCGCGGGCATCGTGTCAGGCGCCAGTCCCGGCACACACATCGGCCAGCGCTGCCCGGTACACGCTGCGGACGCGGCCCGCGAGGCCTCCGCCGTAGCGGCGCGCGAATTCGAACTCGTCGTGCACGCGCACGGGCGTGGGACAGCTGAGGACAGTGTCCGTCGTGTCGTGCCGCCGGTAGAGGAATCCCACTTCGTCGATGTTGAGGTAGTTTGAGCGACGCAGTACCTGGCATACGAAGTCGAGATCCGCGAGCCATCGCAGCGACGTGTCGAAGCGCGCATCACGTACCGCACTGCGGCGCAGCAGCGTGTTGCTGGGTGCTCCGACTAGATTGGCCATTCGACGGGCGCAGCGCAGGATAGCGACATCCCCGGGAAGATGGCCCGGCAGATAGCTCGTGTCGTAGCGCGGATTCAACATCGCGTCCGTCACGCGACAGTTGCAGCTGACGACGCCGACATCGGGGTGCGCCTCGAGCGCGGCGATCTGCTTGGCGAGCATCCCCGGAAGCAGCACATCGTCGGCCGACAGCAGCTTCACGTAATCTGCCGACGCCAGGTCGAGTGCGCGGTTATGGTTACGCAAGGAACCGACATTGGTATCGTATGCAAGAACCCGCACGCCGCGATCCGCATATCCGCGCGCCACGCGCACTGTGTCGTCGGTCGAACGGTTGTCCAGGACGATGATCTCCATGCCCTCGACGCTCTGCTCCAACGCCGACTCGAGCGTCTGGGCAATGAAGGCGCCCGCGTTGTAGGCAGGAATGAGCACTTGGACGGTCATGGTGCAGCGAAGCGTTTCCAATATCGACGAAAGAGCACGGAGGCCCACGGCAACGAGACGAGCGCTGTGGCGCAGAAATAGAGTTGGGCGGTGAGCTCGACGCTAACCCGCGATGCCCAATGCGCTATCGCCAGCGTAACCGCTGCCAGTACCACCGACGCAAGCATCATGGGCTCTTCCTTGTGCGCTCGCATGTAGACGGCGAATGCAAAGATCACCGAGTTCACCACGGTCACGAGAGCCATCCAGCAGACGACTTCGGTCGACGAGATGCGATGTACGAAGGTGAAGCCGGCTCGCGAGAGTTCCCATACGCCAAGGACGACCGTTGCGCTGGCCAATGCCGTGAACGCCGTCGATGGCTTGAGCGCACGCAGGAACGTCCGGTGCAGGTCCTCGCCTTCGGCGCGCGAAATGTGGGCCGCCATGCGGGGGCTGCAGCTGTAGACCCAGCTCATGCCGATCGACTGGATGGCGTTGAACACGGCCAGCACCATGCCGAAGCGCCCCGCTTCCACGGGCCCCTGGTTCTGGAACAGCATGGGCACGAACAACTGGAAAATGAAATAGCCGCTCACCCAGCTGAGCGCGATACGCCATTGGAACGGCAAGATCTCGCGTCGCCAATCAACGCGAGCCGAGGATGCCAAGGATCGCGCGCGCAGCCACTCGATCATCCGCCCACCGCGCCGAAGCCACAGCGCACTGCCGGCAGCGGCCGCCACGGGTACCATGGTCGACGCCCAAAGTGCGCAGTGCGCCGCCAGTACGGCAGCCGTCAGAGCGAATCCGAGCACGGACTGCATCAGGCGCAGCCGCGCGACCTCGCCGACTCGGCCGGCGCCCTCGATCATCGCGAGGCTCGGACTGAGGTAGAGGTTGCAGGCGGTGGCCGAACACATCAGCAGCCACGGACCCAGCCACTGCACGTCCAGCGACGATCCGCGACGGGAGAAGAATGCGACACCCGCTGCGCCGACGATCACCGCGAACGATCCCGCGGCAATCGCGTACCAGCGGCGCAGCATGCGGGCAAGCGTCGTCAGCCGATCGATTCGCTCGGGCTGCCCGCTCAGCCCGCCGTCCGCCGCGAGTTTCAGGTGCGCGATTTCGTGCGACGTGATCTGGCTCACGACCTGGTTCATGCCCAGCTCGAAGAAAATCTGCAGTGCAAGGATGCTCGCGAACGTGTAGTGGTAGCCCAGCTGTGCCGGTGTCAGCCATAGCGGCAGCAACACCAGCAAGCTGGCGCCGGCCAGCACGGACCAGCCGCGAAACAGCAGAGTCAGGACGACGTGGAAGTCCAATCCGAGCGCCTCGCGCCAACGGGCGACGACGGAATGCGGCGGCGATGCAGACGAGGTCATGCGGGCTGCGGATGCGTTCGGTTCAAGCCGTCAGGCCGCCGTGGGCGTTGAGCATCGCCTGGGAGCCGACCGTGCCGCACACGCGTGGGTCGAGCGCCTCGGCGCGCAGGCGCGGCAACAGCTCGGGCGAGTCGCCGACGGCTTCCATGAGCCACGAGCCGAAGCCGGCATCGCGCAGGTGATCCTCGAACGTCGTCACGCTCGCGCAGCGCGCGACCTGCGCCGCCTGCGCGCCCTTCGCTTCCAGGCCCCAC
Source organism: Burkholderiaceae bacterium (assembly GCA_036384855.1). GTDB lineage: Bacteria > Pseudomonadota > Gammaproteobacteria > Burkholderiales > Burkholderiaceae_C > Scleromatobacter. The sequence goes on from DASVLN010000478.1 coordinate 6,243, forward strand.
AACGGCAGCGAGTAAACCGCGGGCCGCGGGCCGGCCGCCTTGCGGCTGCGCGCGAGCGCGATGCCCAGTGCCGCGCCGGTGGCCAGCAACGTCTCGCCGCCGTCCTCGTCGCCGGCCTCGACCTGCAGCCAGCGGCCCGGCTCGACGGCCGGCACCTCGGCATGGAACCTCGGCTCACCGGCCTTGCCGAGGCGCAGGTAGGAAGGCCCAGGATTCTCGACCAGCCAACGCATGCATGCCCGCGTCTCCAGCGGGTCGCCCGGTGCGGCGATGGTCATGTTGGGCATCGAGCGCATCAGCGCATAGTCTTGCACGGCGTGGTGGGAGTACCCCAGCGCGCCGTAGGCGAGGCCGCCGCCGACCGCCACCACCGTCACCGCGAGTCGGTGATAGTCGACGTCGTTGCGGATCTGTTCCGCGCAGCGGAACGTCGGGAAGTTGGCGATCGAGTACGTGAAGACGTGATAGCCCTCCGAGGCCATGCCGGCGGCCAGCCCCGTCATGTTCTGCTCGGCGACGCCGGCATTGATGAAGCGGTCGGGGAAGCGATCGGCGAACGGTTCGATGACCGAATAGCCGAGATCGCCCACGACCAGCGCGACCTGCGGATGCACGGCCGCGAGGGCCACCAGTTCCTCGATGAATGCATTTCTCATCGCCGTCCCTCAATCACCCAGCTCGGACAGAGCCAGCGCGAGCTGCTCATCGCTCGGACTGCTGTAATGCCACTTCACGGCGTTCTCCATGTAGCTCACGCCCTTGCCCTTGGTGGTGTGGGCGATCAACACCGATGGCTTGCCGAGCGTCCAGGGCGCGGTGCCGAGCGCCTCGGCTAGCGCCTCGTGGTCGTGGCCGTCGACCTCGCGCACCGTCCAGCCGAAGGCGGAGAACTTGTCGGCCAGCGGCTCGAGGGCCAGCGTCTCCGCCACGGTCGTGAGGCTCTGCAACTTGTTGTAGTCAACGATCGCCACCAGGTTGTCCAACCGGTGATGGCTGGCGAACATGCAGGCTTCCCAGTTGCTGCCCTCGCCCCATTCGCCATCGCTGAGGACGACGAAGGTTCGCCAGTCGCCGCCCTGGCGCTTGGCCGCGAGCGCCTTGCCGACGCCGAAGGGCAATCCGTGACCGAGCGAGCCGGTCGAGAACTCGACGCCCGGCACCTTGTGGCTCACGTGGTTCATCAGCTCGGAATGGTCCTGGCCGTAGCGCAGCAGCTCTTCCTCCGCGAAGAAGCCCCGCGCCGCGAGCGCCGCGTAGACCGCCACGCACGCGTGGCCCTTGCTGAGGATGAAGCGGTCGCGGTCGGGCGCGCGCGGGTCGGCGGGATCGATGCGCATCACGCGGCCGTAGAGGACGGCGACGATGTCGGCGATCGACAGCGCGCTGCCGATATGGGACGCGCGGGCGCGATGCACCATGCGCAGCGCATGGCGCCGGATGGTGCCGGCCAGGCGCCGGGTGTCTTCGATGGATTCGGTCATCGCAGGGTCTCGATCATGCGCCTGAAACCCTCGACGGGCGTCACTTCGGCGCGCCAGCCGAGCGCCTCGAGGCGTCCCGTGTCAGGCACGAGGCGGTTGTACGGGCTCGGGATGTAGTTCGGACTGTCGGTGTCGACGCGCCGGTCGACGCGCAGGCGCTTTTCCGGATAGAGGCCGACCAGCAACTCGGCCAGTTCCATCACCGACAGCTCGGCGTCGGCGTTCGCCACGTTGTAAGCCGTCCCCGGCCTGCCGCGCAGCAGCACGGCGAGGAATCCGGCGACGGCGTCGCTCGCGTAGCAGAAGGCCCGCCGCGCTGTGCCGTCGCTGTTCATCACGATGTTCTCGCCGCGCGCCACGTTGTAGGCGAAGTCCGCGAAGACGCGGCCGTCCTCGGCCGTCAGCCCAGGACCATAGGTATGGAACGGGCGCACGATCCAGGTGGGCAGGCCGTACTGGTGGTGCCAGGCCACGCAGACCGCTTCGCCGGCGCGCTTGCCCTCGGCGTAGCATGCCCGCACCGTCGCGGGATCGACCACGCCGTAGCCGGTCTCCTCGAGCGTGCCGCCGCCGGCGACAGCGCCATAGACCTCGCTGCTGCTGACGAACATCAATCCACGCGGATCGGGCGCTCGGCGAAGGGCCGCCAGCAGCGCCGTCGTGCCGATCGTGTTGGGCAGCATCGTCCCCACCGGGTCCGTGCCGTAGAAGCGCGGGCTCGCCTGGCTGGCGGCGTGCAGGACGTAATTCACGTCGCCGAGCTCGGGCACGGCGATCGTGTTCAGGTCCCACTCGAGGAACTCGAGGCGTCCGGCCGCGATGTCAGCGGCGAGGTCCGCGAATCGCGCACGTGCGCGATCCGCGTCGCGTACCAGCGCCAGGACGCGCACCGGCTCATCGACGCGCTGCAGGCGGTGGAGCGCCAGCAGTGCGCGCGCGAGATAGCCGCCCAGGAAGCCGCCGGCTCCAGTGACAGCCACCCGGCACCCCGAGAGCATCTGCCAGGGCAGGTCACGCGCCGCGACGGCCCGCAGGTCGCCTTCGACGATGTCGCGCATCGTGTCGTCCATCGTCCGTCCTCAGAAGTTGAGCCCGAAGAACTCTTCGAGCTTGTCGACGACGTAGTCCAGCTGCTCGCGCGACAGGCCCGGCCAGACGCCCAGCCAGAAGGTCTGGTTCATCACGATGTCGGTGTTGCGCAGCTCGCCGCTGACGCGGAAGTTGCGGCCGATCATGTAGGGCTGGCGCGTGAGGTTGCCGGCGAACAGCAAGCGCGTGGCGATCTTGTTCTGGTCGAGGAAGTTGATCAGGTCGGCGCGCTTGGCGCCGGCCGTCTCCTTCAGGATCACCGGGAAGCCGAACCAGGACGGGTCGGACTTCGGCGTCGCCTCGGGCAGGTGCAGGAACTCGGCGACACCGCCCTGCTGCAGGCGCTCCTTCAGGTAGGCGAAGTTGGCCTTGCGCGCGGCGATGAAGTCCTCGACGCGATCCATCTGCGCCAGCGCGCAGGCGGCCTGCATGTCGCTGATCTTCAGGTTGTAGCCGAGGTGGCTGTACGTGTACTTGTGGTCGTAGCCCTCGGGCAGGTCGCCGAGCTTCCAGCAGAAGCGCTTGTTGCAGGTGTTGTCCTTGCCGGGCGGGCAGTAGCAGTCGCGGCCCCAGTCGCGGAAGGACTCGGCGATCAGCTTCAGCTCGGGATCGTTGGTGAAGACCGCGCCGCCCTCGCCCATCGTGATGTGGTGCGCGGGGTAGAAGCTGAGCGTGCCGATGTCGCCGAAGGTGCCGACGAGCTTGCCGTCGTAGGTCGCGCCGAGCGCGTCGCAGCAGTCCTCGACGAGCCACAGCCCGTGCTTGCGGCAGATCGCCGTGACGACCTCGAGGTTGAACGGGTTGCCCAGGCTGTGGGCCAGCATGATCGCCTTGGTCTTCGGCGAGATCGCGGCCTCGATCAGGCTCGCGTCGATGTTGTGCGTGGCGAGGTCCACGTCCACGAACACCGGCACCGCGCCGAACTGCAGGATCGGGTTGACGGTGGTCGGGAAGCCCGCGGCCACGCCGATGACCTCGTCGCCCGGCCTGATCGCGCGCTCGCCCAGGCGCGGCGAGGTCAGCGTCGAGAACGCGACCAGGTTGGCCGACGAGCCCGAGTTGACCGTGATGAGGTGCTTGACGCCGAGGAACTTCGCCAGCCGCTCCTCGAACATCGCGTTGAAGCGGCCCGTGGTCAGCCAGCCGTCCAGGCTCGCGTCGACCATCATCTTCAGCTCGCCCGCGCCGATCACCTTGCCGGAGACCGGCACCGGGCTCTCGCCGGGCACGAACGGGCGCGGCGCGTGGACGATGTCCGAGTACTGCTGCACCAGCGCGGCGATCTCCGCCCGCAGCTGGTCGGGCGTCTTCTTGTGGAACTGGACGGGGGTCTCGGTCATGGTGCGGGGCTCGTGAGGGCTTCGGAGTACTGCTGGATCTGGCGCAGGCACAGCGCGCGGACGTCGTCGCCGGCGAGCCAGGCGCGGTGCCATTCGACGATGCGCGCGAGCGCCTCGTCCAGGCGCCAGCGCGGCTGCCAGCCGAGGCGCGCGCGCGCCTTGGAGATGTCGAGCTTGAGGAAGTGGGCCTCGTGCGGATGCGCGGCGGCGTCCAGGCGCCAGCCCGCGCCCTCGCCCCAGGCGGTGGCCAGGCGCTCGACGATCCAGCGCACCGGGCGCGCGTCCTCGTCGTGCGGGCCGAAGTTCCAGCCCTCGGCGACGCTCGCGCCCTTCTGCCACAGGCGCTGGGCGAGCGTGAGGTAGCCGGACAGCGGCTCCAGCACGTGCTGCCAGGGCCGCGTCGACGACGGGTTGCGGATCACGACCGGCTCGCCGCGCTCGAACGCGCGCAGGATGTCGGGAACGAGGCGATCCGTCGCCCAATCGCCGCCGCCGATCACGTTGCCCGCGCGCGCGGAGGCCAGCGCCACGCCGGCCTGCTGCAGGAACGAGCGGCGGTAGGCGCTCGTGACCAGCTCCGCGCAGCCCTTGCTGTTGCTGTAGGGATCGTGGCCGCCCATGGGTTCGTCCTCGCGATACCCCCAGGCCCATTCGCGGTTCTCGTAGCACTTGTCGGTCGTCACGCAGACGACGGCGCGCACGCCGGGCGCGCGGCGCAGCGCCTCGAGCACGTGCACCGTGCCCATGACGTTGGTCGCGTAGGTCTCGACGGGCTCGGCGTACGACAGGCGCACCAGCGGCTGCGCGGCCATGTGGATCGCGATCTCGGGGCGGAAGGCCTCGACCGCGCGCCGCACGGCGTCGAGGTCGCGGATGTCGCCGAGGGTGCTGGCCATGCCCTCGGCCACGCGCGCGGCATCGAACAGCGCGGGCTCGGACGGCGGCGCGAGCGCGAAGCCCTGCACCTGCGCGCCCAGCTGCTGCAGCCACAGCGCGAGCCAGCTGCCCTTGAAGCCGGTATGGCCGGTCAGGAAGACGCGCTTGCCGCGCCAGAAATCGACATCGACCGTCACGGCGCCGTCACTCCCACGTCTTCCACGGCGCCTTGCCCGAGGCCCAGAGCTCCTCGAGGTAGACCTTGTCGCGCAGCGTGTCCATCGGCTGCCAGAAGCCCTCGTACTGGAACGCCATCAGCTCGCCGCGGTCGGCCAGGTTCATCAGCGGCTGCTGCTCCCAGACGGTATCGTCGCCGTGCAGCTCCTCGAGCACCTTCGGCGAGAGCACGAAGAAGCCGCCGTTGATCATGGCGCCGTCGCCCTTGGGCTTCTCCTGGAAGCTGTGGACGCGGCCCTCGCGGATGTCGAGCGCGCCGAAGCGGCCCGGCGGGTACGTCGCCGTCAGCGTGGCGGCCTTGCCGTGCGCCCTGTGGAAGGCGATGGAGGCCGAGATGTCGAGCGCGCTCACGCCGTCGCCGTACGTGAAGCAGAAGGCTTCCTCGTCCTCGACGTACTTGGCCACGCGACGCAGGCGGCCGCCGGTCATCGAGGTGTCGCCGGTGTCCACGAGGGTCACGCACCAGGGTTCCGCGCGCTTGCTGTGCACTTCCATCTTGTTGTGCGCCATGTCGAAGGTCACGTCCGACATGTGCAGGAAGTAGTTCGCGAAGTACTCCTTGATCAGGTAGCCCTTGTAGCCGCAGCAGATCACGAAGTCGTTGATGCCGTGGTGCGAATACATCTTCATGATGTGCCACAGGATCGGCTTGCCGCCGATCTCCACCATCGGCTTCGGGCGGATGGCCGTCTCTTCGCTCAGCCGGGTGCCGAGTCCGCCGGCCAGGATCACTGCCTTCATGTGCGTGCTTCTCTTCGCGAGGTTGGTCGGGAGTCCCCGCGTCAGTCGGAGCTGACGAAGGCGTCGTAGTGGAACCGCGCGGGCGGCAGGCCGTTGTCGGCGAGCAGGCGCCGCGCGCCGTGGATCATGGCCTCGGAGCCGCAGGCGTAGACCGCGCAGCCGGCCAGCGGCGGCGCGGCGCCGTGCGCGACGTCGTGCACCAGCGCGT
>DASVLN010000479.1:0-15699 GCA_036384855.1 Burkholderiaceae bacterium
TTCCACCTCGGCGGCCGCGCCCGCCGGCGTGGCGGTCGACCAGTCGCGCATCGGCCCCGGCGACACGATCCGCATCACGGTCTACCAGAGCCCCGACCTGAGCATGGAGACCCGCGTCAACGAGAACGGCTTCATCAGCTACCCCCTGTTGGGCAGCGTGAAGATGTCCGGCTACACCGTCGAGGCCGCCGAGCAGCACCTGGCGCAGGAGCTCAAGCGCCACGACTTCGTCAAGGATCCCCAGGTCAACATCGTCGTGACCCAGGTGCGCGCGAACCAGGTCAACGTGCTCGGGCAGGTCGGCCATCCGGGCCGCTATCCGCTGGATCTCGCGGGGATGCGCATGACCGAGGTGCTCGCGCTCGCGGGCGGGGTCGTCGCCGGCGCGGGCTCGGACACCGTGGTGCTCGTGGGCGAGCGCGACGGCAAGCCCTACCGCCACGAGGTCGACCTGCCGCGCATCTTCGCGCCCGGCGGCCGCGGCGACGACATCGTGCTGATGCCGGGCGACACGATCTGGGTCGACCGCGCCCCGCAGATCTACATGTACGGCGAGATCCAGCACCCCGGCACCATGCGCCTGGAGCGCGGGATGACGGTGATGCAGGCGGTCGCGGCCGGCGGCGGCGCCACGCCGCGCGGTACGCTCAAGGGGCTGCGCGTGACGCGCCGCGGCGCCGATGGCCGCATGCAGACCTTCGAGCCCTCGATGGAGGACTCGCTCAAGGACGGCGACGTCGTCTTCATCCGCGAAAGCCTGTTCTGAGGACGCTCCTGCCATGAATCTCGCCCACTTCCTCGCCGTGCTGCGCGCGCGCTGGATCGCCGCCCTGGCGGCCTTCCTCGTCGTGCTGCTGGCGGCCATCGGCTACCTCACGTTCGCCACCCGCGTCTACGAGGCCACCGCCACGATCCTGATCGATGCCAAGCCCGATCCGGTGAGCTCGCTGCTGTATGGCGGCGCGACGCCGGCCCTGGTCAACACGCAGCTGGAGATCATCCGCAGCGACCGCGTGGCCCAGCGCGTGGTGCAGAACCTGAAGCTGGCCGACACCGCCGACATGCGCGCCGCCTGGGCCTCGGCCAAGACCGGCGCGACGCTGCAGGACTGGCTGGTCAACTTCATCGAGAACGGCCTCGACGCCAAGGTGACGACCGCGGGCGCCAACGTCATCTCCGTGGGTTACCGCTCGGCCGACGCGCGCTTCGCGGCCACGGCCGCCAACGCGTACGTGCAGGCGTATCTCGAGACCTCGATCGAGCTGCGCGTCGATCCGGCCAAGCAGTACTCGGGCTTCTTCAACGACCAGCAGAAGGCCGCGCGCGACGCGCTGGAGGCGGCGCAGAACAAGCTCGCGGCGTTCCAGCGCGAGAAGGGCATCATCGGCACCGACGACCATCTCGACATGGAGCTGAACCGCCTGAACCTGCTGACGCAGGAGCTCGTGACGGTGCAGCAGGAGCGCGTCGCAGCGTCCACGCGCCAGAGCCAGGTCGGCAACGCGAGCCAGATGGCCGAGGTGCTCCAGAACGGCAACGTCAGCAGCCTGAAGCAGGAGCTCGCGACCGCCGAGCTGAAGCTGCAGGATCTGTCCTCGCGCTACGGCGACAAGCACCCGCAGGTCCAGGACGCGCGCGCCGACGTCAACGCGCTGCGCGCCAAGATCGCGGCCGCCACGCGCGACGTGACCGGGGCGGTCGGCATCGACGCCCGCGCCAGCCGCGCGCGCGAGGCGGAGATCCAGGCCGAGCTGGAAGCCCAGCGGGCCAAGGTGCTGCAGCTGAAGGATGTGCGCGACCAGGCGTCGGTGCTGCAGCGCGACGTCGACAGCGCCCAGCACAACTACGACATGGTCAACAACCGCGCCTCGCAGACGGCGCTGGAGAGCCAGAACCGCCAGGCCACGTCGACGGTCATCAGCACGGCCACGCCGCCCGCCGAGCCGTCGTCGCCGAAGCTGGTCGCCGGCCTGCTGATGGGCATCGTCGCCGCGATCGGCGCCGGCCTGGGCGTCGCGTTGCTGCTCGAGCAGCTCGACAAGCGCGTGCGCACGACCTCCGATGCGTTCGACTTCCTCGGCCTGCCGGTGATCGGCATCATGCCGAGCCCGTCGATGAACCGCCGCCTGAAAGGCCAGATGGCGATGATCCAGGGACGCGTTATCTCCGGCCGCAGGCTGACCGGGCCGACCAAAGGGCAAGCATGAACGACAAGAATGAAGGGCCGGACCTGGTCCTCGGCGAGGGACAACCGAACGACGGCGGCCCGCGCGCCAAGGCGATCGGCGAGCTGATCCGCGACGCCCGCAACCTGTCCGCGGACGACATCGAGCGCATCGGCCGCTACCAGCGCGAGAACGACCTGCGCTTCGGCGAGGCCGCCATCGCGCTGGGCCTGGCCGACACGGAGGACGTGCTGCAGGCGCTCGCGCAGCAGTTCAAGTACGCCTACGCGGACGAGGAGACCCGCAAGGCCGCGCCGGAGCTGGTGATGCTCAACCAGCCCTTCGGCCACCAGGCCGAGGCGTTCCGCGCCATCCGCAGCCAGATCCTCATGCGCACGCAGACGGAGGCCAAGGGCCAGCGCCGTCCGCTCGCGGTCGTCAGCCCGGACAGCGGCGACGGCAAGACCTTCTTCTGCGCCAACCTCGCGGTCGCGCTCGCGCAGCTGGGCGGCAAGGTCGTCGTGGTCGACGCGGACATGCGCGGCGCTCGCATGGACCAGGTGTTCGGCGTGCCGGGCAGCAGCGGCCTGTCGGGCGTGCTCTCGGGCCGTGGCGGCAAGGGCGTCGTGAAGTCGGTGCCCGGGATCCCGAACCTGTACGTGATCCCGGTCGGCGCCCAGCCGCCCAACCCGCTGGAGCTGGTCGAGGGCCCGTCCTTCGGCATGCTGCTGCGCGAGATCTCGATCAAGTTCGACCACGTCATCGTCGACACGCCGGCTGCCTGCTACGGCAGCGACGGCGTCGTGATCGCGGCGCGCTGCGGCTCGGCGATCGTCGTCACGCGCAAGGACGCCAACAAGGTCGGACCGCTGCAGGAGCTCGTGGCGTCGCTGCAGTCCGGCCAGGTGCGGCTGGCGGGCGTGATCATGAACGAGTTTTGAGCCGAGCCATGGACCTGTCGGAGATCCGCGCGACGGCGCACGAGGCGTGGCGCGCCATGTCCGCGCCGCGCTACCGCGCCTGGTGGATCGCCTTGCTCGGGGTGCTGTGCCTCTACACCGGCACCTTCTACGGATTGGCGACGACGATCTGGACCAGCGAGGAGCAGAGCCAGGGCCCGATCGTGCTCGCGATCTGCGTCTGGCTGGTCTGGCGCGCCTGGCCGCGCATCGACGACAGCCAGGCCGACGCCCCCCGCCCGGTGGCGGGCTGGGTGCTGGTCGGATTCGCGCTGCTGCTGCATGTCTTCGGCCGCTCGCAGCGCATCCTGAGCGCGCAGACGCTGTCGCTCGTGTTCATGCTTCCGGGCATCGTGCTGCTGCTGCGCGGGCGCAAGCAGGTCGCCGCCGCCTGGTTCCCGCTGTTCTTCATGCTGTTCCTGGTGCCGTTGCCGTCGACGATGGTCGATGCGATCACCCAGCCGTTGAAGCTCGCCGTCTCGAGCGTCGCCACGAACGTGCTGTCGGCCATCGGATATCCCATCGCGCGCACCGGCGTGATCATGCAGATCGGGCAGTACCAGCTGCTGGTCGCCGACGCCTGCGCGGGGCTGCACACGCTGTTCTCGCTCGAGGCGATGGGCCTGCTGTATCTCAACGTCGTCCGCCATACCTCATGGCTGCGCAATATCGCGCTGGCGATCCTGATCGTGCCGATCTCCTTCACGGCCAACGTGATCCGCGTGATGGTATTGGCGCTGATCACCTACCATTTCGGCGACGAGGCCGGTCAGGGCTTCCTGCACGGTTTCGCCGGCATGGTGCTGTTCATGACGGCACTCGTCTTCATCATCGCGACCGACAGCGCGCTGCGCTGGCTGGCCGTCCGCCATGCGCCCGCGCAGCCGCACCATGCCTGACAACGTCCTGAACCGGCGCGCGGCCATCGCGGCGATCCTCATGGCGGGCGCGGCCGTCGCGGGCGAGGCGATGGTGCCGACCCGCAAGATGGCCCGGCTCCGCGGTCATTTCGACATCGAGGAACTGGTGCCCAGGAGTTTCGGCGACTGGCGTATCGATACCCATGCGGTCGGGGGTATCGTGAATCCCGAAACCGCAGCAATGCTTAACCGCATTTACAGCCAGTTGCTGGACCGTGTATATATCGATTCGACCGGCGATCGCATAATGCTTTCCATCGCGTACGGCGACGACCAGGCGGATGACAGCATGCAATTGCACTATCCCGAGGTCTGTTATCCGGCGCAGGGTTTCCAGGTGAAGGCCAACCGGCGCGAACAGATCTCGACTCCGGAAGGCCTCATCCACGTCCGCCGGCTGGAAACGCAGCAGGGCGAGATGCGATACGAGCCGGTGACCTACTGGACGATCGTCGGCGACCAGCAAGTGATTGGAGGATGGGAGCGCAAGAAATCCGAGATCCTGCACGGCATCCAGGGTGAGATCGTCGACGGGCTGCTGTTCCGTGTCTCCTCGATCGATCGCAATGCCAAGGAAGGCTTCGAGTCCCAGGATCGCTTCATCCGCGACGTCGTGAAGGCCATGTCGCCCGCCGCCCGCCGCCAACTCGTCGGCCTGGCCTGACCCCGCGCCGCCCGCGTGCGGCGCCTGCAAGCAGCCCCATCCGACGACGGCCGCCTAGCCGTCGCGGGCGCCCCTGTCCCGACGGCAGAGCGGGATAAGGTCGAGCTACAACTCGATACATACTCGGCTACAACTGAAACATATTCATCGAGGTCGACATATTGATCGTCCTCGTAGGGTTTTATCGATTTCTCGTCGCATTGCGTTTCGAGAATTCGGACACGTTTCCTTTCTTTAATTGATCTGGACGCCCTTCAGGGCGCTTATCGAACTCAAACAGTACATCGGGTCCGCCGAAGAACTGGGCTGAACCGCGGGATCCAGCGAGACAAGACTCGCCGGCGAACGGCCGCGGGTTCCCCTTCTTCTTCGAGACTCCGAAATGCAACGTTTTCTGCCCCCCGGGCTCGCCCTTTCCAGCATCGCGGTCGTGTTGAGCACGACGCTGGCGGCGTGCGGGGGTGGTTCCACCGACACGTCGTCCGCGGCCTCCACGCAGTCGACGACCGACTCGTCGGCGTCCACCACCGCGTCGACCGACGCTTCCATCGACACGGGCACCGTCGCCTCGACCGTCGACACCAACGCGCAGGACGGCAGCGCCGCCACGGCGATGGCCGATGCCGCCGCCAACGACGCGGCGACCGCCAAGCCCATCATCTCCTCGAGCGACCTCGCCGGCACGACGGTGACGCAGGCCGGCACGACCGCCACGGCAGGCACCGGCGGGACGACCAGCGGCACGACCGCTGCCGCCACCGCCGGCGCCCAATCCAGCGGCTCCGATTCCGTCGCGCCCGCGAGTTCCGGCCTGGCCAGCATCGGCAGCGGCACGCCGGGCGACACGACGCGGAAGGCCTCCGGCGCCGGCCTGAACCTCAGCGCCTTCAACTACTTCTCGCCCGAGATCCCGACGTTCGACGTGATGAAGCGCGGTTCGCCGTGGCTGACCCAGTGCAGCACCTCGACGCTGTGCGCGAACTTCACGGGCGGCGCGGGCACCTGGGAGACGCTGGAGGAAAGCAAGCTCCCGCTGGACGCCAACGGCTACCCGACGAGCCTGCCGGCGGCCAACGACACCACCGTCAAGTACCGCAAGGTGACGACGATGCTGTCGTCCAACGGTTCGCTGCCCCCCGGCCAGTACACGATCGTCTACGACGGCGCCGGCACGCTGGCGTACGGCGGCTCGGTGAGCATCGTCTCGTCCAAGCCCGGCCGCGACGTCGTGAACCTCGCGGCGGGCAGCACCAGCTCGTTCTGGCTGTCGATCACGGCGACGAGCGCCAGCAACCACCTGCGCAACATCCGCGTCTACCTCCCCGGCGGCGCCTGCGCGAACGACCTGACGACCTACGCCGCCTCTGCCTCCGCCTGCACCGCCAGTCAGGGCGCCTTCGTGCCGTTCGAATCCTTCCCGGCCGGCAGCACGTGGAACCCGCAGTTCCTGACCGACGTGAAGGGCTTCCGCACGCTGCGCTTCATGGACTGGGGCCAGACCAACAGCACGGCCCTGTCGTCGTGGAGCAACCGTCCGCTCATCACCGACCGCACCTGGACGAGCGCCAATGGCGTGCCGCTCGAGGCCATGTTCGACCTGGCCAACAAGACGTCCGCGGATCCCTGGATCAACATCCCGCCGCATGCGGACGACAACTACATCACGCAGGCCGCGAAGGTCGCGCTGCAGGCCGTCGACGCGAGCCACAAGATCAACCTCGAATACGGCAACGAGATGTGGAACTACTCGTTCCCGGCGACCAAGTGGGCGCTCGCGCAGGCCCAGGCCGCCTGGCCGGCAGAGGTGGCCGCGGGGGCGAACGTCTACGAGCTCGAGAGCAACTGGTACGCGCGCCGCCTGGTGCAGGCCTGCACGCTCGCCAAGGGTGCCGGCACGGGCGCCGCGTCGCGCTTCACGTGCATCTCCAACACCCAGGCCTCGGTCGCGACGCAGACCGACCAGGTGCTGCGCTGCACATACGCGGCCAAGACGCTGGGCCAGCCGTGCGCCAAGTTCATCGACGTCGCCGCGGTCGCCCCTTACTTCGGGCAGTACACGAACGGCACGGCCTTCCGGCCGACCGTCACGACGTGGTACGCGCTGGCCGACGGTGGCTTGTCGAACCTGTTCGCGGAGCTGACCGGCACCGATGCCAACGGCACGCCGATCGTGAAGTCGGCGCTGTCCCTCGTGAATTCGGCGGCGCCGGCCGGCGGTGCGCTGTCGCAGCTCAAGGGATGGATGCAGCAGAGCCAGGCGATCGCGGCCAAGTACGGCCTGCCGCTCTGGACGTACGAAGGCGGCCAGGGCCTCGTGCCCCAGACCAACGACACCGACACGCACTTCATCAACCTGACGATCGCCGCCAACCGCGACGCACGCATGGGGCAGGCCTACCAGCGCATGTTCAGCGACTGGCAGGCCGTCGGCGGCCAGGTGTTCACGTACTACAGCCACGTGGCGACGCCGGGCAAGTTCGGCAGCTGGGGCGCGAAGGAAACCATGACCGACAACGGCAATGCCAAGTGGGTCGCGGTCAAGCAGGCGCGTGACACCGCGTGCTGGTGGACGGGCTGCTGATCCCCGCGACCGCGGCCGCGCAGGGCCCCGAAACGGGGCGCCGCGCGGCGCTGTCGATGCGATAGACTCGACGGCCGCCCGATCCCAGCGATCGGGCGGCTTCTTTCTTGCTACAGAGGCTTTCCCGCTACTCCGCGACCCGCAGATGACTGCAACCCTCTCGGCAGCCGGTGCGTCGGTCTCGCCTCGACAGGCGACCTCGCCGGTCCGCCACCACGCCCCCCGATGCGTTCCGGCAGCGCTCGCGCCCGGCGGCGCGGACGCTCATTCCGGCCAGCGCGCGCGTAACGACTGCCGCAGCCTCGGCGGCACCACGCAGCGGAGCCGCGCATGACGCAAGCCGCCGACACCCTCCCGCCCGGCGCCGAGGGCGCGGCCGAAGCGCCTGCCCCGACCGTCAAGCCGGCCGCGCTCAAGGGTCGCGTGCTGCGCGCCGGCAAATGGACGCTGGGATCGCAGCTGGTCGCGCAGTTCCTGCGGCTGGCGACCAACGTCGTCCTCGCGCGCCTGCTGTTCCCCGACGCGTTCGGCCTGATGGCCGTCGTGAACATGCTGATCACGGCACTGGTGCTGTTCAGCGACATCGGCATCAACCGGGCGGTCATCCAGAGCCGCCGCGGCGACGACCCGCGCCTGCTCGACACCGCCTGGACGGTGCAGGTCTGGCGCGGCTTCGGCCTGGCCGGCGCGTGCCTCGCCGCCGCGGCCGGCATCGCCCTGGGCGCGCACCTGCACCTGTTCCGCGCCGGCACGGTGTACGCCGACCCGCGGCTGCCGTGGCTGATCGTCGTGTTCGCGATCACCCCCGCGATCCAGGGCTTCGATTCGATCTGCATCGCGCAGTCCAAGCGACAGATGAACCTGCACACGCTGACCAAGATCGAGCTCGCCGGGCAGCTCGCGTCGGCGGTGGTCATGATCGTCATCGCGTATGCGACGCGTACCGTCTGGACGCTGGTGTTCGGCGCGATGGCCGCCGCGGCCGTGCGCACGACGCTGGGCCATCGACTGCTGCCAGGCTACCGCGCCCGCTTCCGGGTGGACAAGGACGCCCTCGACGAGATCCTCGCGAGCGGCAAGTGGATCTTCCTGTCGTCGATCATGTCCTTCCTGGCCATGAACAGCGACAAGGTGCTGCTGGGCGGCCTCATCGACGCGCGCGCGTTCGGCCTGTACTCGATCGCGCTGCTGATGGCCAACGTGCTGCAGGGCCTGGCGACCAAGATGTGCATGAGCATCGTCTACCCGGCGCTCGCCGAGGTGCACCGCGACCGGCCGCAGGACCTGGCCAAGACGATCGCGAAGTTCCAGTGGGGCTACGACGCGCTCGTGACCTCGCTCGCGGCGCTGCTGATCACGGCGGCGCCGGCGCTGATCGGCCTGATGTACGACCACCGCTACCACGACGCCGGCTGGATGCTGTCGGTGTTGGCGGTCGGGGTGATCGGGCTGCGCTTCCAGATCGTCGAGGAATGCTACCAGGCGGTGCACAAGCCGCAGTACGCCACCTTCGCGAACCTGATCCGGCTGTGCACGCTCGCCGGCGGCATCTTCATCGCCCGCCACCTGTGGGGCATGACGGGCGCGATCGCGGCCGTCGCGGTCACCACCTTCGCGGCGTGGCCGCTGGCGATCTGGTTCAAGGTGCGCCAGCACGTCTTCACCTGGCGCGCGGAGGCCCTGCTGGTGCCCGCGATCGTCGGCGGCCTGGCCTGCGGCTGGGTGTTGCGCCAGGTCATCGAGTGGGCGGCGCCGGGACGCTTCCTCGGCTGAGGCGGGACACGGTCCCGTACGGGGCCGGCCGGGCCGCCGCCCCCGGTCAGGCCTTGACGAGCCGGTAGTAGCCGAGCCGCCGGGCGAGCGACTTCCAGCGCTGCCCCGACAGGTAGGTCTCGCGCGTCAGCGGCACGAACGGCTGCGGCTTGGCATGCGCGTCCACGATGCCCGGCGCCGGCATGTAGCCGGCGTCGATGAAGCCGGGGATCCACCACTTGGCGGGGCCGCCGCCGTGGAAGCACTTCATCTTCGAGAAGTCGTCGCTGCGCAGCACCCGCACGCCCGAGATCCCCAGCTTCAGCGCAAGGCGCTTCCACTGCGAGTTCTGCCAGCAGTGCCAGTGCGTGGGGTCGAGGTAGCCGCCGCCCTCGCGCAGGGCGACGCCCGACCAGATGATGGCCTCGATGTGCATCTTGCGCGGCAACTCGCCGCCGCGGCGCATCGCCGCCACCATCGCGTTCATCCAGCCGAGGTCGAGGTTGTGGCGCAGCTGGGCCACGCCGATGTCGACGTGATGCGCGAGCGCGACGCCGCCGTCGTACGCGTTCATCACGGTCTCGTGCGGCAGCAGGCAGTGCGGGCGCTGGCGCATCAGCAGGACGCCGCGCGCGGGCGTGGGCTCGAAGCGGAAGCGGTTCGGGAAGTAGAGGTCGGGGTCGAGCAGCAGGATCTCCTCGTCCGGCTCGGCCAGCAGCAGCGGGTCGGTGATCTTGCGCCAGCACGGATGGCCCTCGCGCAGGTGCTTCAGCTCGGGGAAGGCGGCGAAGCGGTCGTCCGCGGCGGCGTCGAGCTCGGCCTTCGTGTGAACGGACCAGGCATGACGGGCCTCGATGCCGAGCTCCTGCATCGCGGCGGTGATCCTGGCCTTGTCCTCGATCTCGTCGGTGATGATGCGCACGTCGAGCGCGTCCATCGAATGGCGGCACAGCGACTCGAGCGAGCGCCGTGCGTAGGGCAGGGAGCCGGCGCCCATCACGCAGTAGGCCTTGCGGCGGGCGGGCGCGGTGTCTTGGGTCATGTGCGAAAGATTCCGTTGGGAAGATGCGGCGGTCGCGGATTCGCGGCGCTCAGGCGCGCGCGACGACGTCGCGGTAGATGTCCAGGATGCGGTCGACCTTGCGCTCCCAGTCGAAGCCCGCCTCCACGCGCGCGCGCGCCGCGGCGCCCATCGCACGGCGGCGCTCGGGCTCGCTCGCGAGCGCGACCATCGCGTCGGCGAAGCCCTGCACCAGGCGCTCGCGCGATTCGGGCGGCACCAACACGCCGCAGTGCTCGTCGAGGTAGTCGAGCGGCCCGCCCCACGCGGTCGCGATGACCGGCATGCGGCAGGCCATCGCCTCGAGCACCACGGCGCCACCGCACTCCCACAGGCTCGGGAGCACGAGGACGTCGCTGCACTGCAGCTCGCGCGCGCAATCGGCCTGCGACATCCAGCCCGCGAAGTGCAGGCGGCCGGGGACGCCGGGGCCGTCGTCGCGCAGGCCCAGCGTGCCGGCCAGCGCCTGCAGGGCGGGGCGCTCGGGGCCGTCGCCGATGAGGGTGAGCGTCATCGGGGCGCGGCCGCGGGCGCGCTCGAAGGCGTGCAGCAGCAGGTCGACGGCCTTCCAGTCGACGAGGCGGCCCATGTACACGAAGCGCGTCGCGGCCGGGGCCTGCGCGGGATCGGACGCCTGGCCGGCGCCGGACGGCGCGCCCCACAACGACATGTCGACGCCGTTCTCGACCAGGTGGAGCACCTGGCCCGAGAGTCCGCCCGGCAGCCCGCGCCCGGTGCGCTCGTTGGCGACCAGCACCGCGGCCGCCCTGCGCTTGCCCGGGAACAGCGCGTTCATCAGGCCGGTGAAGGCGCGCGCGCCGCGCTCGACGAGGTCGACCAGCGCGCCCTCGCGGCGTCGGAAGGCGGGCGGAAACTGCATGTTGCCGTTCAGCGGCCCGATGACCACGGGCGCGCCGACGTCGGCGATCAGCGAAGGCTCGCGCGGCGAGACCGGCATCGGCTGGTGCACGACCCGGACGCGGCCCTCGGCGACGAGCCGGCGCGCGATCGCCCGCTGCGCCCGCTGCGTGATCCCGCGCGAGACGAAGCCGGTCGTGAAGGAGGCCACGCGCGCCGGCAGCTTGCGGCCCAGGCGCCAGAGCAGTCTCTGCGCCGGCGTGTCCTCGACGAACAGGAGGCGGTCGCGATCCTCGGGGAAGCGCGCGAGCAGTTCGTCGCGCACGCGCGCATGCGTGAGCAGCCGCACGTCCAGCCCCCGTGCACGCATCACGCGGAAGTAGTGGAACGCGAGCGCCGCCTCGCCGCCGAAGCGGGTGGAGGCGTGCTCCGACACGATCAGGATGCCCATCGCCTTCGGCGCGTCGGGGGCGGCGTCGATCGGCGCGGGGATGCGCGTCGCCTCCTCGTGGCGCGCGCCGCCGCGCCCGAGCCGGCGGTCGCGCGCCTGCGTCCAGCGCTTGCCCCAGGCGATGAAGCGGCTCTCGTAGTGGTCGGTCGACAGCTGCGCCAGCGCGAAGGTCACGAGGAAGAACAGCGGCCGCTTGGCGTAGCGCACCAGGGGGGTGGCGCCTTCGCCAAGCCACGAGAACATCAGGCAGCCGTGGATGATGTAGACGGCGTACGAGATCCGCGCGAGCCACTGCAGCACGCGCGCCGACAGCAGGCGCGCGGTGCGCGACTGCGGCGCCGCGAACAGCGACAGTCCCACCATCGTCGATGCGATGTAGGGTCGCAGGTAGTTCAGCGCGCCGGCGTCGACGTGGGCGCTCGCGACGAGCAGCGGAAGCAGCAGCCACGACAGCGAACCGAGCCGCGGCGACGGCGGCGCCGCGCGCAGGCGGTCGAACACGAGGGCCAGCGTGCAGCCGGCGAGGATCTCGTCGATGCGGTACTGGGTGTCGATCGCCATCAGCTCGTGGCGCGAGGCCCGCAGCGCGGTGACGGCCAGCGCGAGCAGCGGCAGCACGGGTAGCGCGCGACGTCCGAACAGGCCCACCAGCAACGCGATGCCGAGGTAGAACTGCACCTCGACGCACAGGCTCCAGTAGTGCCCGGTGATCGAGGTGAGCCAGATCGGGCCGGTGTTGGCGATGAACAGCAGGTGCGGCAGGTAGTCGGCGAGCGGGGCGCGCGTCGCGGTCAGCGCGATCAGCGCGGCCAGCCAGGCGAGGGGCACGATGCGCGCGAGCCGGCGCACGAGGAAGTTGGGGATGTCGTCGTCGCGCAGCAGCACGCTGGTGATGAGGAACCCGGACAGCGTGAAGAAGATCGCCATGCCGCAGCCCGCCACGGCGCCGTTCAGCAGCCAGGACTTGGGCCCGAGCGGCAGCAGGTGGCCGGCCAGCACCAGCGAGATGCTGATGCCGCGCCAGCCGTCGAGGGCGTTGACCCGGTGCGAATTCATGCGAGCGGAAGAAGGCGGAAAAGGGCTGCGGGGGTGCGGGGCGCGCGCCGACGCCGGCGCCCACCGGGCGCGCGGGGATGCTAGCTTACCTGCGTGACGCCGCGGCGTGCGGCGCCGCAGGGCAAGTTTTCGGCCTGCGGGCGGCCGGCGCCGGCGCATGCGCCGCATCCGCACGGCGAGCCGTCACCGAGCCCGGGCACAATGCGTGCTACGAGGCCGCTTCGCCCGGGCGGGGCGGCCATGGACGGGGCGAGGGCGGATGGGCCGCGCGAACCCGCCGCAGTGGCGC
This sequence comes from Burkholderiaceae bacterium, assembly GCA_036384855.1. GTDB lineage: Bacteria > Pseudomonadota > Gammaproteobacteria > Burkholderiales > Burkholderiaceae_C > Scleromatobacter. The sequence goes on from DASVLN010000479.1 coordinate 12,756, forward strand.
GAAAAGAGGTGTCTGGTTGGTCTACGCGATAAAACTGCTGTTCGCGGTGCTGCTGCTGTCCGCGGTGTTCGCGCCGTTCCTGCGCGGCGCGATGCGTGGCCTGATCGGCGACAAGGACTACTGGCGGGTCTGGATGATCATCGTGGCCACCGCCCTGGCGTCGTTCCTGTCGATGCGGCCACCGATCTTCATGTTCCTGGTGGCGATGATCGGCCTGTTCGCGCCGCGTCTCCTGGGCGGCGGCACCCTGGGGCGGCTGACGGCGTGGTGGCTGCTGTACGTCCTGTTTCCGCCGATCAGCATGTCGGCGGAGGGCCTGCCGGGCATCAACCGGATCATCGAGCTGATGGCCCACCGGGTCCTGTCGCTCGTGGTGCTCGTGCCGGCGGTGTTCGAGCTCCTGGGCAACAAGCAGGTGCGGGCCAACCGCATGACGCGCTGGACCGACCTCGCGTTCATCGCCTACCCGACGATGCTCATCCTCACGGCCATCCCCAGCAGTTCGAGCACCAACGTCGCGCGTTCCGTCGTCGAGATGGCGCTCGACCTGCTGCTGCCGTACTGGGTCACGACGCGCGCGATCCGCAGCGCCGCCGACCTCAAGCACCTGTGCGTGCGGCTGGTGATCGGCCTCGCCTTCCTGGCGGCGGTCGGCCTGATGGAGTCGGCGCTGCGCAAGAACGTCTACTCCGAGCTGCAGTTCATCGTCGGCGTGATCTGGCAGGCGACCCACCGCCTGATGCGCGGGCCGTTCCTGCGCGTGCAGGCCACCTTCCCGGTGCCCATCGTGATGGCCTACGTCATGACGATCGGCTTTTGCCTGTGGTCCTGGCTCGGCCGCACGTCGACCACCACCCGCCGCATGCGGCTGCTCGTGTCGTTCGGCTTCTTCCTGGCGATGGCCGCGACCTTCTCGCGCGGCCCGCTGCTCGGATGGGCCAGCTTCGTGATCACGCTGATCGCCTTGCGCTGGATCTCGCCCTACAAGTACCTGGCGGGGCTGACGCTGCTGTTCGGCGTCGCGGTCGGGGCGAGCGTCACCGGCACCGACGAATGGGCCTACGAGGCGCTGAAGACCGTGTTCGGTTCGTCGGCCGCCGACACCTCGTCGATCGACTACCGCCGCAGGCTGCTCGAGACCGCGGTGGCGCTGATCAAGCAGAGCCCGACCTGGGGCGTGCCGAACTACATGGCCTACATGCAGGACCTGCGGCAGGGCGAGGGCCTCATCGACATCGTCAACACCTATGTCGCGGTGGCGCTGGCCAACGGCATCGTGGGTCTGGTGCTGTTCATGTCGCCGCACGTGGTAGTGCTGGTGCGGCTGCTGCGGCGCCTGAACAGCTACGAGGAGCGCCCGCGCCGCTCCGTCGGGGCGTTCCCGGCGACGATGGTGGCGGCGACCGTGGCCTCGCTGCTGACGATCTTCACGACGTCCGACTTCTCCGCCGTGCCGCGGATGCTGCTGTTCCTGATCGCCGTGCCGACGGCCTGGCTGGCGTTCGACCGCGCCGAGCAGCGGCGCGCCGACGAGGTCGTCCCCGTCGGCGACGAGGTGGCGCCGCGCGGCCATCCGCGCTTCGCGCCGATCCCGCAGGAGCCGGGCTGGCGGGAGCCGAACTGGCAATGAGCGCGGACGGCCTGCCGGCGCCGGTGCACGCGGCGATCTCCGCGAGCGACCCCGACTGGGGCCGCGAGGCGCGCACGTCCTTCTGGCAGCCTTCCCGCGCGCTGCTGCAAAGCATCCGCGCCTACCAGCGCCATGCGGGTTCGCGCTCGCCGATGGCGGCCGCGGCGCGGGGCCTGGCCGTGCTGCGGCACCGGTTCTGGAGCGTGGTCACCGGGGCCGACATCCCCCTGAACTGCCGGATCGGCGGCGGGCTGCTGCTGCCGCATCCGAACGGCGTGGTCGTCCATCCGTCGGCGCGGCTCGGGCCCAATTGCCTGCTCTTTCAGCAGGTGACCATCGGCGCCGGCGGGCGCCCGGGCTTCCCGGTCATCGGCGGCCACGTCGACATCGGCGCCGGCGCCAAGGTGCTGGGCGGCGTCACCGTCGGCGACCACGCGCGCATCGGCGCCAACGCCGTCGTCACGCGCGACGTGCCGGCGCACGCGACGGCGGTCGGCATCCCGGCGCGCGTCGTCGCGACCGCAGGGGCGGACGAATGAGCCCGCGCGCGGCCGCCTCGAAGAGTCCGCCGACCGCAGTCCGAAGGACGGTGGCCGCATGACCCGTCACGACGACCCGGGCGCGTCGACGTCCTCGCCGCTTGCGGGGATGGGCATCGTGGTGATCGGCCGCAACGAGGGCGAGCGCCTGGTGCGCTGCCTGCGATCGGTCGCGGCGGTGGCCGGGCGCGTGGTCTACGTGGACTCGGGCTCGACCGACGGCTCGGTCGCCGCCGCGCGCGCCGCGGGCGCCGACGTCGTCGAGCTGGACCTGCGCACGCCGTTCACCGCGGCCAAGGCGCGCAACGCCGGCTGGCAGCGTTTGCAGCAGAGCTTGCCGCAATTGTCGAGCGTGCACTTCCTGGACGGCGACGTCGAGGTCGTCCCCGGCTGGCTGGAGACGGCCGCCGCCGAGCTCGCGCGTCATCCCGAGGCGGCCGTCGTCTGCGGCCGCCGGCGCGAACGCCATCCGGAACGCTCGGTGTTCAACCTCCTGTGCGAGATCGAGTGGAACGCCGCCACCGGTGAGGTGCGCGCCTGCGGCGGCGACGCGCTGATGCGCCTGGACGCGCTGCGCGCCGTCGGCGGCTACCGCCCGGGACTGATCGCGGGCGAGGAGCCCGAGCTGTGCGTGCGCCTGCGCGCCGCCGGCTGGAAGATCCGCCGCCTGCCGCAGGACATGGCCTGGCACGACGCCGCGATGACGCGCTGGTCGCAGTGGTGGCAGCGCAGCAAGCGCGCGGGCCATGCGTTCGCCGAGGGCGCGTCGCTGCAC
>DASVLN010000480.1:0-3372 GCA_036384855.1 Burkholderiaceae bacterium
GCGAAGGCGACGGCCGTCACGCCCGCCTGGCGCCGGCCGGCCGAGGCGGTGGACGGCTGCAGCAGCGAAGCGGCGACCGCCTGCCGCACCGCGCCGCCCGCCGCGAGGAAGGCGTGCGCCTTGTACAGCGAGTGGCCGATCAGGTGCAGCAGCAGCGCCGGCCACCAGCCCAGCCCGGCCTCCAGCAGCATGAAGCCCATCTGCGCGCAGGTCGACCAAGCGAGCGCCACCTTGATGCTGATGCGCGTGCTCGCGACGAGCGCCCCCAGTGCGGCGGTCGGGATGCCGAAGACCAGCAGCACGATGCGCGCCGCCGGGACGGCGTCCACCAGCGGCGCCAGGCGCAGCAACACCACCCCGCCGAGGTTGACGACGCCGGCATGCAGCAGCGCCGAGACGGGCGTCGGCGCTTCCATCACCTGGATCAACCAGCCGTGGAACGGCAACTGCGCCGAACGCATCGCCACCGCCAGCGCGAGCAGCACGGCGCCCGCCGTCGCCGCCGCCGGCAGCGTCGCGTCGGCCGCGGCGCGCAGCACCTGGCCGATGTCGAAGCTGCCGCATCCCGCGCACAGCAGCCCCACTGCGGCGAGCAGGAGCACGTCGCCTGCCCGGTCGAAGACGCCCTTGGCGTGGGCGACGCGCAGGGCCTGCGGTCGCCCGCCGTAGAAGGCGAGCAGCCGGTGCAGCGGCAGGCCGAGGCCGATCCAGGCCAGCGCGAGCACCAGCAGGTGCTGGGTGGTCGCGACGATCGAGATCGCGGCGAGCGCCTGCAGCAGCGAGCGGTGGTACGTCGCGAGGCCCGCTTCGCCGTCCAGGTGGCGCTGCGAGAAGCGAACGATGACCCACGCGATGACCGACACCAGCAGCAGCACGACCGACGTGACGGGCGGCCGCCGCGACGCGAGCGCGGCCGCCAGCGCGAGCGACGCCGCGAGGACGGCGACCGAGGCCGCGCGCAAGGCGTGCCGTGCCAGGGCCTCGGGATGGACCAGGCGTGTCGACAGGGCGGCCAACAGGTAGACGAGCGCGACGCTCCACGGCAGGAGCGTCGCGGGATCGGAGGCGACGGAGGGCATGGCAGGTTCGTGAAGTGGCGTTGCACGTACTTTGCTGAACCGACGACCATCTGTAAAATTCATTGTTCATTGCATTTCGTTCACATCAATGGAACGATGTCCGTGCGACTGAACTTCCACCATCTCCACTATTTCTGGGCCGTGGCCAAGGAGGGCCACCTGACGCGCGCCGCGCAGCGGCTGCACGTCTCGCAGTCCGCGCTGTCGACGCAGATCAGGCAGCTCGAGGAGCAGCTCGGGCAGTCGCTGTTCGAGCGCCGAGGCCGCGCGCTGAAGCTCACCGAAGCCGGTCAGATGGCGCTCGGCTACGCGGAGCAGATCTTCTCGATCGGCAGCGAGCTCGTCGCGGTGCTTCACCACGGCGGCCGACCGCAGCAGCAGGTGCTGCGCATCGGAGCGGTGTCGACGCTGTCGCGGAATTTCCAGGAAAACTTCCTGCGCCCGCTGCTGCCCCGCGACGATGTCGCACTGGTGCTGCAGTCGGCGACGCTGTCCGAGCTGTTGACGCGCCTGCGTGTCCACACCCTGGACCTCGTGCTGTCCAACCGCCGCGTGCAGGCCACGGCCGATGAGCCATGGCGCTGCCGTCGCATCGCACGGCAGCCGGTCAGTCTCGTCGGACCGAAGCGGCCGCGGCGCCGTGCCTTCCGCTTTCCCGAGGATCTCACCGACCTGCCGCTGCTGCTGCCCAGCCGCGACAGCGACATCCGTTCGGGCTTCGACCTGCTCTGCGAGCAACTGGGCGTGCGCTACCTCGTACGGGCCGAAGTCGACGACATGGCGATGCTGCGGCTGACGGCGCGAGACTCCGGCAGCGTCGCGCTTCTTCCCACCGTGGTCGTGCAGGACGAGTTGCGCAGCGGCCGGCTCGTGCAATATGCCGTCGTCCCCAACCTCTATGAGGACTTCTACGCGATCACCGTGCAGCGGCACTTCATGCCGCCGCTGCTGAAGGAGTTGCTCGGACGGCCCGAGCAGGAAGTGCTGGGCACGGCCTCGTGATCGCGCAAGGGCACCGCCGTCGCGCTGCCGATCGCGGGACGATCGCGGTCTAGCCTGCCGCCGTTGGCGAACCCGATGGATCGGCCGCCCCCGAGCTTCGTACCAGCGACGACAGCACGATCTCGGCTTCGCGGATGAGCTCGCTGGGCGGTCGTCCGGGGGGCGACTCCGCGCGGACCGGGGCGTCACCGGCGTCGAACAGGAGCTCCATGTCGTTGCACAGCTCGCGGCGCTCGTCGACCTCCATCACATCGCGGAGCACCGGGATCAGCCTCTGGTGGTCGAGCGCCTGCTGGGTCTGCACGTGGGCGGCGAACTCGGACAGCGCGTCGGCGAAGCGCTCATCGGTCGGGCGAAGCACGATCAGGTCGGCCAGCGCCTGCTTCAGGCGCACGTGCGCCGTCATCGCATCCAGCGGCGCGAAGACCCGGCGCCGCACTCGAAGGGCATCGTCTACACGCGTTGCCTCGCGGCGCCGACAGCTTCCCCGTCGGTCGGACGAATCTCCCAGGCATCCCCCAAAAACAAACGGGTCAGTAGCTACGACGCTACCAACCCGCATGAATCTGGTGCCGATGGACGGACTCGAACTGTCGACCTTCGCATTACGAATGCGCTGCTCTACCAACTGAGCTACACCGGCTTTTTGCAACGTGCTCGACCTTTGTCGGTCGTCGACGCCGCGAAGCCTATGATTCTAGCGCAACTTTCTTGGCGATGAAAAGCGTCGTGCGAAAAATCTTTGGCACTGCCGGCCGGTGCCGGGGCGTGGCCGAAGGGCCCGCGATTCGTACCTGGAGCGTTAAAGTCGTCGTGTCCTGCATGCTCCGCCGCGCCGCGCGAAGCGCCCGGCGGCCCGTCATTCACAACGCTCGCCGCGATGCTGATCTTCGCCAACCCCGTCCACCACGCGCACGAAGGCCGCCACGAGATCTACCGCGGCCGCCTCGTGCCTTGCCATGAGACGCCGGCGCGTCTCGACTACGTCCTCGCCGAACTGCAACGGCGGCCGCTGGGCGAACAGCGCGCGCCGGGGCCGGTCGACCGAGCGCTGCTCGCGCGAGTCCACCGCGCGGACTACCTCGACTTCCTCGAGAACGTCTGGCGGGACTGGATCGCGCTCGATCCGGCGAACGCCGGGATCGATGTCCTGCCCGCCGTGTGGCCCGTTCGCGGCTTCCGCACGGACGTTTCGCCGACCAACTTCTCGGCGCGAGTGGGGCGCTATTCCTTCGACGCCGGCTCGCCCGTGACGGCGGGCACCTGGGCGGCGGCGTCGGCGGGGGCGGCC
>DASVLN010000481.1:0-2689 GCA_036384855.1 Burkholderiaceae bacterium
CCTTGTGGACGGCGTGGCGCCGGATCGCGGGACGCGGCCAGGCCGAGGTGCGGGCGCTCGGCTACCGCGTCGCCGGCGCGGCGCTGTCGGTCACCGCGGCGATCGCGCTGGCGCATGCCCTGCACGAGCGCATCGCGGCGCTCTGCCAAGCCTGAGCGTCGCGGCTATCGCTCCACGAAGGCGCGCTCGATGACGTAGGTGCCGGGCGCGGACAGGTTGCCTTCCCGCAGCCCCCGCGCCTCGAGCACCGCCCGCGTGTCCGCCAGCATCGCCTGGCTGCCGCAGATCATGCAGCGGTCCCGGGCGGCATCGATGGGGGGCAGGTCGAGCCCGGATTCCAGGCGGCCGCTCGCGATCAGGTCCGGAATGCGGCCCTGGCGCGCGAACGGCTCGCGCGTGACCAGCGGGCAGTACACCAGCTGCGAGCGCACCGCCTCGCCGAGGTACTCGTGCCGCGGCAGCTCCGTGCGCAGCAGGTCGGCGTAGGCGAGATCCTGCACCCGCCGGACGCCGTGCACGAGCACCACCCGCTCGTAGCGCGTGTATGCGTCGAGGTCGCGCACGATGCTGAGGAAGGGGGCGAGGCCGGTGCCCGTGGCCAGCAGCCACAGCGTGCGCCCGGGCAGCAGGTTCTGCAGCAGCAGCGTGCCGGTCGGCTTGGTGCCGAGCAGCACCTTGTCGCCGGGACGGACGTGCTGCAGGCGCGAGGTCAGCGCGCCGTCGGGCACCTTGATGCTGAAGAACTCCAGCGTCGGGTCGTACGGCGAGCTCGCGATGCTGTAGGCGCGCAGCAGGGGCCGCCCGTCGACGGGCAGGCCGAGCATCACGAACTGGCCGCTCGCGAAGCGGAATCCGGCATCGCGCGTGGTCGTGAAGGAGAACAGGCGGTCGGTCCAGTGGCGGACGGACAGGACGGCGGCTTCGGTGGTGGTTCCCATCGCGTGGAGGCTCCTCGTTGGACGCCAGCATCCCCGCGGGCGCCGCGCGCGCCCTTGCCCTGGCGCAAGGCGGACGCGCGCGCGGCCGGCGTCGAGCGCCGGACTTGACGCACGACAAACCGCGGCGGGCCGCCGGGGCCTGAAATCGCTGGCGGAACCGATCTCACCCACCACGATGAACCGCACCGCCTCCGTTCCCGCGCCGGCCGCCCCGCCGGCCGGCTTCCCGCATCGCCGCGAGATCCGCGGCTGGATCGCCCCGCTCGCCGAGCCCAGCACCGTGCGCGCGCTCGCGCTGGTCCTCCTCGACCTCGCGCTCTACGTCGCCGGCCTCGCGGCCGTCGTGCTGCTGCGCAGCGCGTGGCTGAAGCTCGCCGCCGGCCTCGCGACCGGGCTGGTCATCGCGCGGCTGTTCATCCTCGGCCACGACGCCTGCCACCAGGCGCTCACGCGCCACCGCGGCCTCAACCGCTGGATCGGGCGGCTCGTGTTCCTGCCCTCGCTCACGCCCTACAGCCTGTGGGAGGTCGGCCACAACGTCGTCCACCACGGCTACACGAACCTGCGCGGCATGGACTTCGTCTGGGAGCCGCGCACCCTCGCCGAGTACCGCGCGCTGCCGCCGTGGCGGCGCGCGCTCGAGCGCGTCTACCGCAGCGGCTGGGCGCCCTGGCTGTACTACCTCGTCGAGATCTGGTGGGCACGGCTGCTGCTTCCCGATCGTCGCCGGATGCCCAGCCGCCGCCCCGAGTTCCGGCGCGACGGCTGGCTCGCGTGCGGCTTCGCCGCGCTGTGGATCGCGGGACTCGGGCTCGCGGCGGCGGCGACGCGGCAGTCGGTCGCCGGCCTGGTGCTGCTCGGCTTCGTCGTGCCCTTCGTCGCCTGGAACGCGCTGATCGGCTTCGTCGTCTACGTCCACCACACGCACACCGGCGTGGCGTGGTACCAGGACAAGGCGTCCTGGGCCGCGGCGATGCCCTTCGTGTCGACCACCGTGCACCTCACCTTCCGCACGCCGGCGGGCGCGCTGCTGCACCACATCACCGAGCACACGGCCCACCACGTCGACATGGGCGTCCCGCTGTACCGGCTGAAGGCCGCGCAGCGCGTGCTCGAGGCGCGGCTGCGCCGGCACATCGTCGTGCAGCCGTTCTCGTGGCGCTGGTACGCCGAGACCGCGCGCTGCTGCAAGCTCTACGACTTCGAGGCCGGTCGCTGGACGGACTTCGAGGGCCGGCCCACCACGCCAGCGCCCGCCGGAGGCTTCGCATGACCGCCGATCTCCAGTCCACCGCCCCGCCCCGCCGCCCGACGGCCACGCACCGGACGACGCCCCGCGGCCGGCCCGACCTGCGACGTCGCCTGGACGAGCTCTGCGAGGCGGCGCGCCAGCTCGACGCGCTCGTCGACCGGCTCGACCGCGCCGACGCGCTCGCGCGCGCGTCCTCCGCCGCGATCCTGGAGCGCTTCGACCTGCTGCTGGCCGACATCCGGACGCAGGAGGAGCGCGCGCTGCTGCCCGACCTCTCGCGGGAGGGCGACTCCTCGCTGCTGCGCACCGTCGACCGCCTGCACGTCGACCTCGGCTGGCTCGGCGCGAACTGGCACGAACTGCGGCCGCAGATCGACGGCGTCGCCTGCGGGCAGTCCTGGGTCGACCCGGACGCGCTGCGCGACGGCGCCGGGCTCTTCGCCGCGCTGGTGCGCGAGCACGTCGCGCTGGCCGGCGCCGCCGCCGAGCGCAATGCGGG
>DASVLN010000482.1:0-1881 GCA_036384855.1 Burkholderiaceae bacterium
CGTGTCGAGCTCGGTGGTCGTCCAGTACCGGGTGACGTAGGACAGGCTGATCAGGCCGAACGGATCGAGGAAGGCCGCGGCGCGGTGCCAGGCCGGGTCCGCGTGCACGAGGCCGACGGCGACGAAGTAGGCCGCGAGCAGCGCGATCGCGACCGCGTAGCTCCAGACCATGGAGCGCGTCGCCGCCGCGACCGCGAAGTACGCGGCCGCCGTCACGAGCAGCGTCGGCAGCCCGAACAGGAAGATCGCGTAGAGGTAGTCGCCGGGCAGCGTCGGGCCGAAGCGCTCGGCATCCAGGCCCGGCATGGCGGTGCCGAGCAGGATGCCCAGCGGCGTCGCCGCGACGACCACGAGCGCCGCCGCGACCGCCCCGGCGAAGCGGCCGACGAGCAGGTCGAACTTGCGCAGCGGCGTCGCGTGCAGGAGCGCGGCGAAGCCGGTCTCGTCGTCGCGCAGCACCGCGCCGGCGACCAGCGCCACGGTCACGAAGGTCACGAACAGGCCCATCACGCCCGTCGCCTGCAGCAGCGCGTAGGGCGAGTTCTTGTGGAAGCTGCCGGCGCTGCCGATCTGGACGTAGTCGCTGACCGTCGCGCCGAAGCCCGAGACGAGGAACAGCAGCGCGCCGACCCAGAGCACGGGATTGCGCAGCTGGTAGCGCCATTCGAAGGCGGCGATGTGGCGCAGCATCGGGCGGCCCTCAGGCGGCGTCGGCGTCGGCGGGCCCCTGCCGGCCGAGGCGGCGGCGCTGCTCGTGCAGCGTCGAGAAGTAGACGTCGGCCAGGCCGGCGTGCACGGGCTGGAAGCGCGGGTCGGGCGCCGAGTCCGCGACCACGTGGATCACCGTGCGGCCCGCTCGCAGCCGGGTCGCGATCAGCTCGAACTGCTTGCGCAGGGCCGGCAGCTCGCCGGGCTCGACGACGCGCGTCCAGACGCGCCCCTGCAGCCCGTCGATCAGCGCCTGCGGCGAGCCCGCGCTGACGATGCGGCCGCCGACGAGGATCGCCATGCGCGAGCACAGCTCGGCGACGTCGTCCACGATGTGGGTCGACAGCAGCACGACCTTGGTCGCGCCGATCTCGTTGAGCAGCTGGTTGAAGCGGTTGCGTTCCTCGGGGTCGAGGCCCGCGGTCGGTTCGTCGACGATCATCAGCGACGGGTTGCCGATCAGCGCCTGCGCGATGCCGAAGCGCTGGCGCATGCCGCCCGACAGCCCGGCGATCGCCCTCTTGCGGTGTTCCCAGAGGTTGACCTGGCGCAGGAGCGTCTCGACCGTCTCGCGCCGGGCTGCCGCGTCGACCAGGCCCTTGAGCACGGCGAGGTGGTCCAGCATCGCGTAGACCGACACGCGCGGGTAGACGCCGAACTCCTGCGGCAGGTAGCCGAGCGTGCCGCGCAGGCGCGCGGGCTCGGCCAGCACGTCGATGTCGCCGAAGCGGATCGCGCCGCTGGTCGGGCGCTGCAGCGTGGCGATGCAGCGCATGAGCGTCGTCTTGCCGGCGCCGTTGGGCCCCAGCAGGCCGTACAGGCCGGGCGGGATCTCGAGCGAGACGTCGTCGAGGGCACGCGTGCCGTTCGGGTAGACGTGGGTGAGCGACGAGATCGACAACATGCTGCGGGCGTGGGCGTGGGCGCGGAGGAAAGGCGGGGATTGTTCCAGGGCTCGCACTCTACCGGCTGTCCGGCGAAGACCCCACGGCGGTGCGACGGACCGACAAATGCTTGGGACAGGCCGGGCGCCGCAGGGATGGCCGCCGGGGCCGTCGCCTGCGCGACGCCGGCGGGGTCGAGCGACGGGCAAGAAGCCGGCCCGGGGCGCCCTCGAGGCTTCAGGGCGCCGTGGCCCCCAGCAGGCGCGCCATCGCGGCGTCGCCGCCGTCG
>DASVLN010000483.1:0-2712 GCA_036384855.1 Burkholderiaceae bacterium
CTCCGGCGCGTCCGCCCCGGCGCCGGTGGACGCGGGCTCGGCGGCGGCCTCGGGATCGCTGCGCTCGGGACTCCAGGTCAGGCGCGACAAGCCCAGCGCGCGGATCGTCTCGATCTGCTCGGCGGACGTCAGCTTGAAGCTGGACAACGGGAACGGGTGCGACATCCACCCGACGTTCAGGTGGACGAACATCCCGATGCGCAATGCGTCCGCGGTGATTGGAGTCGACATTCGAAGTTTTCCTTGGCCGCCCCGGCCAGGGTCGGGGCGTTTTGGCTCTCACGTGGGAATCGGCCGTACACACCCCTGACTTGAGCGGACAGAGTCCACCAAAAGCCGGGCGGCCACCCGGAGCGGGCAAAATAGCCCCTCATTCATCACGTTTGCGAATAAAAGTTCTTCTAGCGAACTTTCCGCAACATTCGGAAACCATTTCGAGACGCTCCCATGACCGAAGCCTTCATCTGCGACGCCCTGAGAACCCCGTTCGGCCGCTACGCGGGCGCGCTGTCCGCCGTCCGGGCCGACGACCTGGGAGCGATTCCGATCCGCGCCCTGCTCGCCCGCCATCCGGCGCTCGACCCCGCCGCGATCGACGACGTCGTCTACGGCTGCGCCAACCAGGCCGGGGAGGACAACCGCAACGTCGCGCGCATGAGCGCCCTGCTCGCCGGCATACCCGTGGACGTACCCGGCGTGACGCTGAACCGGCTGTGCGGCTCGGGCCTGAACGCGGTCGGCAGCGCCGCCCAGGCGATCCGCGCGGGCGAGGCCGGCCTGCTGGTGGCGGGCGGCGTCGAGAGCATGAGCCGCGCCCCCTTCGTCATGCCCAAGGCGGGCGCCGCCTTCGCGCGCGAGAACGCGGTCTACGACACCACCATCGGCTGGCGCTTCGTCAACCCGCTGATGAAGGCGCAGTACGGCATCGACTCGATGCCCGAGACCGCCGAGAACGTCGCCGGGGAATTCGGCGTCGCGCGCGCCGACCAGGACGCGATGGCGCTGCGCTCGCAGCAGCGCGCGGTCGCGGCGCAGGCGCGCGGCTTCTTCGACGCCGAGATCACGCCGGTCACGGTGCCGCAGAAGAAGGGCGAGGCGCTGGTCGTCGCGCGCGACGAGCATCCGCGCGACACCTCGCTGGAGGCGCTCGCCAAGCTCAAGCCCATCGTGCGCCCGGACGGCACGATCACCGCTGGCAACGCCTCGGGCGTCAACGACGGCGCCTGCGCCCTGCTGCTGGCCAGCGAGGCCGCCGCGCGCACCCACGGCCTGGTGCCGCGCGCGCGGGTGCTGGGCATGGCCGTGGCCGGCGTGGCGCCGCGCATCATGGGGATCGGGCCGGCGCCGGCATCGCGCAAGCTGCTCGATCGCCTCGGCCTGGCGATCGCGCAGATGGACGTCATCGAGCTGAACGAGGCCTTCGCCGCGCAGGGCCTGGCCGTCCTGCGCCAGCTGGGCGTCGCCGACGACGATCCGCGCGTGAACCCCAACGGCGGCGCCATCGCGCTGGGCCACCCGCTGGGCGCCAGCGGCGCGCGCCTGGTGACGACCGCCGTCAACCAGCTGCACGCGACCGGCGGCCGATACGCCCTGTGCACGATGTGCATCGGCGTCGGCCAGGGCATCGCGCTGGTCGTCGAACGCGTCTGAGAACGGTTCTGGTCGCACGGATCGCCTCCATACGGGACGAGGTATCGCACGATACCCGGTTCCAGTATGCTCGGCGAGAGGGTCGGCTGCCTGTCAGGCCGGCGGCTGCCAGAGCTCGACCCGGTTGCCCTCCGGGTCGGTGACCCAGCCGAACTTGCCGTATTCCGAGACTTCGGTCTTGTCGTCGACCTTGCAGCCCTCGCGCCGCAGCGCGGCCAGCAGGGCGTCCAGGTCGGCGACGCGGTAGTTGATCATGAAGGGCGCGCTGCGCGTGCCGCCGCCGAAGTAGTCGCTGTCGGCAGGGAAGATGCACCAGGTCGTGTGCGAGGCCAGCGGCGTGCGGCTGCCGGGCGCCTGCGTCGGTGCCGGGGCGAGCGCCACGCCGCCCCATTCCTGCACGTCCAGCCCGAGGTGGCGCCGGTACCACGCCCGCAGCGCGTCGACGTCGCGCGCCTTGAAGAAGATGCCGCCGATCCCGGTCACTCGTTGCATCGCGTGTCTCCCGTCGGCGCGCGCGGCGCCTTCAGCGCCGGCGGTAGATCACCACCGTGCGCGCCATCTTGTCGTGCCAGCCCTGCTTGCGCGCATCGAAGGCGACCCAGACCAGCCCGGCGAACAGCGGCGTGGTCGACACGAAATAGCCCACGTAGCGCGTGAGCGCCTGCCAGAAATCCGGCGTCTCGTGCGTCGCGGCGTCCACCACGACCGCCGAGAACGCCATCTTGCCCGGCGTCGCGCCGCGCGCGACCCAGAACGCGACGAAGGCCGCGCCCGGCAGCACCCAGTTGATGATCACGGCGGCGGCGCCCTCGGCATACGCCCAGCCGTTGCCGAACAGGAAGACCATGATCGGCACGATCACGAAAAGCGCCAGGACGGTGTCGATCAGCGACGCCGCCACGCGCACCCAGAAGCCGACGTAGCGCACCGGCTCGCCGTCGTCCGCGGCGGTCGGGGCGTTCACGGCTGCGGCCTCCCGGCGGCGCGGCGCGCGCGCACGGCCCGGGCGAGGCTTGCCAGCAGCGGCTCGGTGTCGGCCCAGCCGATGCAGGCGTCGGTGAT
>DASVLN010000484.1:0-12240 GCA_036384855.1 Burkholderiaceae bacterium
GGCGTCGATGAAGCGCACCGCGGTCATTGCCGGCCTCCCTGCTGCGAGGCGTCCGCATCCGCATCGGCGGCGTCCGCGCCGTTCGGGTCGGCGGCGTCCTGCGTCGCGGCCGTCTTCACCGCTTGTGCCGTACCGCTACCCGTACCGGCATTGCGACCGGTGCCCAGCAGCGCCGCGCCGATGAAGCCGCCGTCCGCCGGAGTCGGCGCGATGATGACCTGGACCTTGTCGGACAGCTTGTCGGCCATGGTCTTCTGAATCAGCAGCGGATGGCGCGACAGCAGCGCCCCGTCGCGGGCCATCTGCTCGCTGGTCGTCCTGCCGACCTTCTCGAGCCGGTAGACCTCCGCGTCCGCGAGCCTCGTGCGCGAGTCGGCTTCGCCCGCGGCCTCGATGCGGCGCGCCTCGGCGTTGCCTTCCGCCGTCTTGATGCGCGAGAGCTTGTCGGCCTCGGCCTCGAGCTGGCGCTGCTGGATCTGCTTCTCCTTGAACGGCAGCACGTGCTTCATCGCCTCCTCCTGGGCCTTGGCGGCGATCACCTGCTCGTCGCCTGCGGCCTCGGCGGCCTTCTCGCGCTTGACCTTCTCGGCCTCCGCCTCCAGCTCGGACTCCTTGACCTGCTTGTCCTTCAGCTCCAGCGTGTAGCGCATCTTCTCGCTCTCGAGTTCCTGCGCAAGCAGCGCCTCCATGCCGCGGCGGTAGTCGGCGGGCAGGTCGATGCGGCCGATCTGCACGGAGCGCAGGACGAGGCCGTCGGCGGCCAGGCGGGTGCGCAGCTCGGACTCGATCGCCTGCTGGATCTCGCCGCGCTTCGTCGAGAAGATCTCGCGCACCGAGTAGCGCGTGAGCGTGCGGTAGGCGATGCCCTGCACCTCGGGCGCGACGACCTGGCCGTCGATGTCATCGGGCAGCGTGCGCGCGGCCGCGGCGACGCGCGCGGGGTCGAGGGCATAGCGCACCGCGAGGTCGACGCCGATCGACAGCCCTTCCGACGACTGGAAGGCGCCAGCGCCGTCCGCGGTCGCGCCCAACGCAGGGCGGAAGACGCGATCGCGCAGCGGATAGGCATGCAGCGCCTGCAGGCCCGGCACGACGAGAACGCTGCCGGCGCGGAACTCGCTGGTCCCGCCGGTCAGGCGGTTGGTGCGCACGCCGACCTCGCCCGGCGCCACGGTGCGCACCGGCGGGTTCTTCCACAGCACCCAGCCGGCGGCACCGAGGACCACGCAGGCCGCGGCCGGCCGCAGCGCGCGGCGCAGCGCCTGCACGAGCCGCGCGACGGGCATCTCGCGGACGACCTCGTACGGATGCTCCTGGTTGGGCGTCGCGTCGCCGTCGTGGTCGTCGTCGGCGGCGCCGGGGTGCTCGGGGGCGTGTTCGTTCATGTCGGGGCTCCTCGTTGGTGTGGGAGCCATTCTTCGGAGCGGCTGCCGAGCGTTCAACGACGCCCCAGGGGCGATGCGCTCACGGCCGCGGCGGCCGTCTTCCGCGCGACGGAAGAAACACTCACGTCCCGCCGCGCGGCGGCGCCGGATAATCTGGCCGCACCGACCCATCCCGGCACGCATGCGCCGGCGAGCCGAAGAAGGACCCGACCGTGGCCAACACCGTCGCCCGCGTGGCGATCATCGAAGACGACCCGCCGACGAGCGACCAGCTCAAGGGCTGGATCCTCTGCGCACGCCCGGGCCTGCAGGTCGACCAGTGGTTCACGCGCGACGACGCCGAGAACGCGATCGCGCGCGAGGCCTACGACCTCGTCGTGATGGACATCGAACTCGGGCGCGAGCGCCACGCCGGCGTCGCGCTGATCAACGCGATCAACAAGCGCCAGGCCGGCACGCCGGTGCTGGTGGTCTCGGCGATGCCGGCGACCATCTACCGCAGCATCATGAAGGCGCTCGACGCCTGGGACTACCTGCAGAAGACGACCTTCGAGGAGGCCGACTTCATCGACACCGTGCTCGAGATGCTGCGCGCCGCCCGGGAGCGCGCGCCCGTGCGCGCCGCGACGACGCCGGCCGCGCCCGACGCCGAGCTGAGCCTCGACCCGCTGCGCCAGGGCGCCGTGCTGTGGCGCGGCCACCGCGTCAACCTGCCGCTGACGGCGCAGCGCATCCTCGCCGCACTGCACGCGCGCCGGGGCGAGGTCGTGTCGTACGACGAGCTGTTCCAGGTCGTGAAGACCGGCCGCAACCGCGACAACGTGCGCAAGCACATCAGCACCATCCGCGAGGCGTTCCGCGACATCGATCCGCAGTTCGACGGCATCGAGAGCGTGCCGATGCGCGGCTTCAGGTGGCTTGCCCAGTAGGCGCGGCGTGAACCGCCCGTCGCTGCGCCGCCGCCTGGCGCGCTGGAAGTGGCCCGGCCTCGCGTTCTTCCGCCTGCGCCTGTTCTTCCGCGGCGTGTTCCTGCTGCTGGCGCTGGCGACCGTGGCGATCGCGCTGTCGGTGCTGCAGGACGAGAAGCAGCTGAGCCACAGGGCATATCGCGAGGGCTTCGCGAAGACGATGGGGCAGGTCGCGGCGCAGCTGCGGCATCCGGCGGGCCAGCTCGCGCTGCTGAATCCGCCGCCGCCGGCGGGCGCGACCCCGAAGGCCGGGGCGGACGCGGGGGTGCATCCGCTGGTGCTGCCTTTCGCGGCGCTCGACTTCGATGATCACAACAAGGTCGAGCAGGCCGTCGAGATGTCGGGCTGCACGCGCCAATACCCGGGCGGGGCATCGCTGTGCGTGGCGGTCGGAAGCAACCCGTGGGCGGGCGCCTTCGTCTACGTCGTCGGCCATGCGGCCTCGCGCGCGCCCGTCGCGCATGCGCACGGGGAGCGCGATCTCTCGACCGCGAGCCGGCTGCGGGTCGAGGTCGACCTGCGCGGCCGCCACTACGCGTGGATCGCGCCGTTCGAGGACGGCGTGTCCATCGGCGTCGAGGGCCTGCGCGGGCGGCTGACGGGCTTTGCGGTGGACGAGTCCGGCACGCCTGCGACGCGGCCGGCGCGAGACTTCCGCGGCTGGCTGTGGCACGGCGGCCCGTGCCTCGATGACGGCGCGGATACGGCACCCCGCATCGACTCCCATACCCCAACGCGTACCGCGGACGACTGCCGCCGACGCACCTTCTTCTCGGTGCGCCTGCCGGTCGAAGTGCTGCAGGACGACCTGCTGCGCAAGGCCCGCCCGGTGTGGCCGCCCGCCGACCTGAACCGCATCGACGTGCGCGTGCGCTGGCTGGCGCCCGGCGACGGCGCGCCGGTCTTCGACAGCGCGAGCCCGGGCTCCGTGCCGCCCTTCTCGCTCGCCGACCTCGGCGCGCAGCTGCTGCCCGGCGAGACGCTGACCCTGCGCAAGCTCGGCGACGGCCATGTCCCGCCCGAGACCATCGCGACGCTCTCGGGCCAGCACGCCCCCGCGCCGCCGCTGTCGGCCTGGATGCCGCAGGCCCTGAACGACGCGCTCGGGTACGCGGTCCGCGGGCTGCTGCGGCGCCTGCCGATCGAGGACGAGGATGTGCCCGTCGCCGCCACCGAGACCATCCGCACCGCGGCCGGCAGCTACGAGCTGCGCGGCGTCGGCGACGAGCGCAGCGCCAACCGCAACCTGGCGGCGGTGGCGACGCGCGTGTCCTGGTTCGTCGTCGCGATGCTGCTGGCGCTCGCGCTCGCCTGGGGCGCGATCGAGTGGACGATCATCCGCCGCATCACGATGCTCACCAAGCGCTCGCGCGCCGTGACGGCGGCGCTGGCCGGCGACGAGGCGGGGCCGGGCCGCTGGACGGCGCTGGACGTCGCCGACCTGCGCGGCCCGGACGAGCTGGGCGTGCTCGCGGCCAACCTCGCCGAGCTGATGCAGCGCGTCGACGAGAGCATGCAGCGCGAGCGCCTGCGCGCCGAGCGCGAGAAGGATCAATGGATGGCCGTGGGACACGAGATCATGTCGCCGCTGCAGTCGCTGATCGCGCTGCACGGCGGCCCCGACGACCCGAGCCGGCGCTACATCCTGCGCATGCAGCAGGCGATCCGCGTGCTGTACGGCAGCGCGTCGCCGAGCGAGGCCTTCCAGTCGACGCAGCTGCAGCTCGCGACGCTGGAGCTCGGCGCCTTCCTCGAGGCCGTGGCCGCCAACGCGCCGCACGCGGGCATCGCCGACGTCCGCTACGAGGGCCCGTCGCACCCCGTCGTCGTGCGCGCGGACGAATACCCGCTCGAGGACGTCGTCACCCACGTGCTGCAGAACGCCCAGCGCCACCGGGTACCCGGCACGCCGATCTCGATCCGCCTGCGCGCGGACGACGGCAGCGCGGTCGTCGAGCTGCACAACGCCGGCCCGCACATCCCGCCCGAGCTGGTCGACAGGATCTTCGAGTACGGCGTCTCGGGGGATACGGCCAGCGGCATCGACGACGGCGCCGGCGCCGGCGAGGACCGCGACCGCACGGCCCCGCAGCGCGGCCAGGGACTGTTCGTCGCCAAGACCTACATGGCCAAGATGGGCGGGACGATCGCGGCCGAGAACGTCGCCGACGGCGTGCGCATCGTGCTGAGCTTCCCGTGCGTCGTCGCGTGACGCGCGGCGCCCGAATGTTGCAGGCGCGTCATGCAGGACGCGAGCAATGCAACCCGGGCGGCCGCGCGCCGGTGCGATAGTGCGGACGTGTCGCGCGCCGTCCGCGCAGGAGTGCTTTCCGTGACCTCGAAATCGCCGTCCGCCACCATCGTCCGCCTCGCGCGGCTCGCGCTGCCGGCGCTCGTGCTGCTCGCCCTGCTGGCCGCCGGCACGTCGGCCCAGGCCCAGCGCCTGCGCCTGCGCGAGGCACTGGCGATGGACGACGGCACCGACGACGACGCGCGCGCCGAGGCGCCGGCCGGCACGCGCGTGCTGCGCGATCTCGCATACGGCCCGGACGCCGCGCAGCGCCTGGACGTCTACCTGCCGAACCAGGCACCGGCACCCGGCTCGGCACCGATGCCGGTGATCCTGTTCGTGCACGGCGGCGGCTGGGCGCGCGGCGACAAGGCGATGCACCGCGTCGTGGATCCGAAGGTGGGGCACTGGGTGGGCCGGGGCTGGGCGGTGGTCTCGATCGACTACCGCATGCTGCCGACGCCCGTGGCGACGCAGGAGGACGACGTCGCCGCCGCGCTCGCGTTCGCGCAGGCGCAGGCACCGCAGTGGGGCGCCGATCCGAAGCGCTTCGTGCTGATGGGCCACTCGGCCGGCGCCCACCTCGTCGCGCTGCTGGCCGCCGGCGCGAGGACGCCGTCGTCGCCGCACCTGCAGCCCTGGCGTGGCGCGGTGTTCCTGGACAGCGCCGCCCTGGACCTGCCCTTCCTCATGACGCACCGCCATCTGCGGCTGTACGACCGCGCGTTCGGCAGCGACGCCTCCACGTGGACCGCGCTGTCGCCCCTGGCCGTTCTCCAGGCACCGGCGGCGCCGGTGCTGGCGGTGTGCTCCACGCGGCGCACCGAGTCCTGCATGGACGCCGACCGCTTCGCCGCGAAGGCGCGCTCGCTCGGCGGCCAGGCGCGCGTGCTGCGCGAGGACCTGAGCCACGGCGAGATCAACGCGACGCTGGGTGCGCCGTCGGACTACACGGGGCAGGTGGACGCGTTCCTCGATTCGCTGCGGTGACTTGCCCCCGGATTCGCAGCGGCGGATTCAACCGGGCGGCACGCAGACGGGAGAGCGGTGACGCGCCCTGCACGTCGGCTAAGCTCCGCCCATGCCGTCCGCCGAACGTCGACGCCCGCCCCCGCGACTGCCCCTCATCGACCCCGCCCGCTGCACCGGTTGCGGCCGCTGCGTCGCCGCCTGCGGCCCGCGCGTGCTGAGCCTGGAGACGGTGCGCTGGCGCAAGACCGCGACGCTGCACGACGCGGCCGGCTGCACCGGCTGCAGCCTGTGCGAGCGGCGGTGTCCGTTCGGGGCGATCGCGATGGGGGCGGCGCCTTGAAGGCCGGGGCTCGTTTCGAGCCAGAGGAAGATGATCGCCGACGACCGCTTTGAGGTAGCCTACTCGTCATGCGAGATCCCGCTCGAATTAATGTCGTTCTGGCTGCGCTGCGGGCCGCGTGGGGGAATCACCCGACCTTCGCCTCGGGCAGTTGATCGTGAACGCTGTTCGACCCTCGAACCCGTGCCCGGAAGTCTTCCACGCGGACGACGATGCGCTTCTTCGAGGGCTGGTCAGTTATCACGAGATGTTGCAGCTGGCCAAGGCGAGCAAGGATTCCGACCGCCGCTGACGGGGGCGAATTCAACCGGTCGTGAAGTGCAGCTTCGAGGCGTGCCGATTGAGGCCCCAGCGGATCGACGCGGATTGGAGTCAAGATGGATGTCCTGGCGATGCTTTTGGTGTGCGCGGCCATTGCCTTTCCGATGGCCTCCGTCTTGATAGCAGCAAGGCTGTGGCGAGCAAAGCTCGCACGACCAGCGCGTTTCAAGGCAGTGGGACTGACGCTGCTCTACCTCTTCACCGGCTATCTGTTGACCCGACCAGTCCCGACCCACGCCGTAGCGATTGAGCCGCTCGACTTCACTCACCCGGTCGAGAACATCAACGGAAGCGTTGCAGTACGGTCAGCGCTTCTACTGCTTGTGGAGGTAGCCGCTTCTTCCATCGCGGTCGTGCTTTTGCTTCGGCGCATCATGTCGCGTTAGAGTCGGCACATGGCCGAGGCTGTGTGAAAACTCGTTGCCTTGCGGGCAAGGCGAACAATCGACGCGTCGGAACGGTCATGGTTGCACGATGGCGACCCCGGCAAGGGTCAAGCGCCCCCCGAAAATGCTCGTCCAGCGAGTTTTCACACAGCCTCGACCAGGAGCCGCCGCCCGAGGTCGCGGGTTGAAGGGCGGGAACCGGACTGGAAGCCGATGTTCACGAGCCACCGGTTGAATCCGCCGGCAGCCTGGGACAAACCACCTGCGGCTGATGAGCTCCTGAGAAATCCGGGCCAAGCAATTGCTGGCGTAGCAGGGCATCCAGCACCGCATCTTGAGCAAACCCAATGTAAAGCCGCTGTTTATGGGGCAGTCGCGCGACGACCCCGATAATCGTTTAGCACCTCAACGAATCGGTCCAACAAGGGCCGGAATCCCATAAAATTAATGGCGGCATCCTGCTTCGCGACGACCTCGTAAGCAAACGTCGCTTTCCCGTACGTTGTCTTGCTGTCGTTGTCCTTGGATGCGTCAAAGGTTCGCCCATTGAGGACGACGGCTTGCGTGGCTGCGTCGAATAGGTCTTCCATATTGGATGATGTTTTTCCAAATGGAGTTGGCGTGAGAACGACGTAGACGTTTCCAAAGAGATGATGAAATCCGACGGATTGATCCAAATCCTTACCGAACATGTGCTTGACATATGCGCGTATTTTTCTGACGCCGTCATCGTCATCGAGCGTAATGATTACAGGCTGCTCCCCGGGAGGCGCCTTGATAGCTTCGTACTCGCGATGCAGGACTTGGATGAACTCTTTGATGTCAGGGGCTCCCCCGTGAATTCCTAGCACTCTGGCGGTTAGTCTTCCGCGACCCTTGATTGGGTAACGGTGGCGCCGGAATAGAAGTTTGATCTTTCCGTCAGCTGCAACATTAGCTAGTTGCGGATAACTTGTCGCTAAAGAGCGCGCAGCCTGCGCAATGTAAACCAAGTCAGTCTTACCTTCGCACAGGACAAGCGGCATCGGCGGGGCGTAGAAGTCATGGAACAGGACGAACGTCCGGTACAGTCTTTCAGGTGAGTTGAGCGGCGCGGAATAGTCAGCGACAGTACCACGGCGGCTTGCATACACGATGTACTCGAGCATCCCCCTTAATTGCTCTGGCTTGCCGACTTCTTTGACTTCTTGCACCGGGCCAACCGAGGCATCGCCCTTCCTTTTAAAGAAGAAGGAGCCCGTGGAGGTGTAGGTGTGAACGAGCATCCGTACATGACGTCGGTACTCATCGGGAGCATTTATTTTTCGATTGACCACGAGTCCAGTCACCAACTGGCGCGAGTCGTGGTATTGCATGCGGGTCTTCGCCTCATTCAGCCGAAAGCCGCCTCGATCGATCAAACGCTTAAGGGCGCCACCGGGCACCCACTTGTGTGCCACCGTCTCGTCCGCGACCGCAACGGAAGGAGGGAACGCGCACTTGTTCGTTGAGAAGGTCAGGTCATCGGCATATCGGGAGTAAGTGATGCCCTCCGCCTTGGCAAGTGATGTCAGGTGGATGTCCACTACATGCCCGACTAGGTTCGATATGACCGGCGAACATGGGCTTCCTTGCGGCAGCCTGTTCTGGAAGCAGGCAATTTGCGCAAGCACGGTGGCGACAGGAGGATGCAGGGCGAAGTCTCGATCCTTGATGAAGAACCCTCGGACCCGGCCAAAATTGATGCTCCCGAAGAAGTCTTCAACGTCGACGTTGAACACAAAACGCTGCGCACGATGTTGCAAGGCGTTGGTGACGATTGATCGACGACGCCGGAAGCCGTGAGAGATGCGATCCGGTCGTTTGCTTCCATCCGATTTTCCACGCCTGAATTGAATTTCTTCAAGGCTGTCCTGGAGCACTCCCGCCAAGTTGCGCTGCAGTAGTTTCAGTTGGGCGCAGGGCGCTGCGATGGTTCGCATGCCGCCGGAACGCTTTGGGACGCTGAAGGTCGTGTACTTGGCGTGTTCCGGGAGCCTGTAGAGGAGGTAGGCCACAGCTCGTGGAGTGAAGCCGAGCATCCGGGCGACATCGTGAAACGACACGCACGCTTTCAAATCTGCCAGCGCCGACAAGAGCTTTCTCCCGGAAAAGGGGGCCTGTGAGCGCTCCTACGCCAGCGGTGCGGTAAGTACGCATTGCTTGAAGAGAACTGCAGGGCATCGCCCCACTCATTTTTGTCACGTGCTCCGATTCAGAGCATCAAAGTCCGCTCACAGGCCCGGTCAGGATCGTAGCTCAACGCCACGCAGTTCTGCCGGACAGCTGATCGTAGATTCTGCTGACCCGTCGCCATCGGAAGGGATACGTTGGACTGCAGCATTCTGGCGGCGAGTTCGCGACAGTGAAGGACTGCTCCCGCTGGCGAAGCGGCTGCTCAATCCAACAGCGCGAGTGGCGCAGATGGGTCGCAAGCCAACGTCCACCTCCGCACCCCGCGAACCGCCGCCCATGCCGCCGCCCTCCGAAGTCCTCGCGAGGACTTCCAGGCCAGGCCATCCCTCCTGCGATCACCATCGACGCACCGAGAAGGCCTGACGCCCGGCATCGGAGCCCGGCCGTCCAGGCCCGCGCAGGCGACG
This sequence comes from Burkholderiaceae bacterium, assembly GCA_036384855.1. GTDB lineage: Bacteria > Pseudomonadota > Gammaproteobacteria > Burkholderiales > Burkholderiaceae_C > Scleromatobacter. The sequence goes on from DASVLN010000484.1 coordinate 9,284, forward strand.
CCCGGGCTGGCAGGTCGGCGATCCCGCCGGCCTGGTGCGGCGCCCGAGCGCGGAGGTCGACCGCCCGGGCCGCGAGGTCCGCCGATGGACTGCGGGGCGAGACCGTCCGGGCTGCGAAGTCCACCGCCGGACTGATCCGGTGCAGCGACGGGCCCCTGAAGCGGAAAGGGCCGCCCGAAGGCAGCCCTTTCGCATGCGGCGGCGAGCCCGCCTCGCCGCGCCGTCAGGCGGCCGGCGTCGCCTGCACCGCGTTGCGCAGGCGGATGTGCAGCTCGCGCAGCTGCTTCTCGTCGACCATGCTGGGCGCGCCGGTCAGCAGGTCCTGCGCGCGCTGGGTCTTCGGGAAGGCGATCACGTCGCGGATCGACTCGGCGCCCGTCATCATCGTGACGATGCGGTCGAGACCGAACGCGAGGCCGCCGTGCGGGGGCGCGCCGTACTGCAGCGCGTCGAGCAGGAAGCCGAACTTGACCTGCGCGTCCTCGCGGCTGATGTTCAACGCCGAGAAGACCTTGCTCTGCACGTCGGCGCGGTGGATCCGCACCGAGCCGCCGCCGAGTTCCCAGCCGTTGAGCACCATGTCGTAGGCCTTGGCGATGCAGGCGCCCGGGTCGCTGTCCATCAGGTCCTCGTGGCCGTCCTTCGGCGCGGTGAACGGGTGGTGGACCGCGTTCCAGCGGTTCTCCTCGTCGTCGCGCTCGAACATCGGGAAGTCGACGACCCACAGCGGCGCCCACTTGTCCTCGAACAGGCCGTTGGCCTTGCCGAACTCCGAGTGGCCGACCTTCAGGCGCAGCGCGCCCATCGCGTCGTTGACGATCTTGGCCTTGTCGGCGCCGAAGAAGATCAGGTCGCCGTCGACCGCGCCCGTGCGGCCGAGGATCTCGGCGATCGCGGCGTCGTGCAGGTTCTTGACGATCGGCGACTGCAGGCCCTCGCGGCCCTTCGAGACGTCGTTGACCTTGATCCAGGCGAGGCCCTTGGCGCCGTAGATCTTCACGACCTCGGTGTAGGCGTCGATCTCGCCGCGGCTGATCTCCGCGCCCTTGGGCACGCGCAGCGCGACGACGCGGCCGCCGGCCATCTGCGCGGCCGACGAGAACACCTTGAAGTCGACGTCGCCCATGACGTCGGTCAGCTCGGTGAACTCCAGCTTCACGCGCAGGTCGGGCTTGTCCGAGCCGTACAGGCGCATCGCTTCGGCGTAGGTCATCACCGGGTACACGCCCAGGTCGACGCCGATCGCGTTCTTGAAGACCGTGCGGATCATGCCCTCGAACATCGCGCGGATCTCCTCCTCGGTGAGGAACGAGGTCTCGATGTCGATCTGCGTGAACTCGGGCTGGCGGTCGGCGCGCAGGTCCTCGTCGCGGAAGCACTTCGTGATCTGGTAGTAGCGGTCGAAGCCCGCGACCATCAGCAGCTGCTTGAACAGCTGCGGCGACTGCGGCAGCGCGAAGAAGTGGCCGTCGTGCACGCGGCTCGGCACGAGGTAGTCGCGCGCGCCCTCGGGCGTGCTCTTGCCCAGCATCGGCGTCTCGATGTCCACGAAGCCCTGGGCGTCGAGGAACTTGCGCACCTCCATGGCGACGCGGTAGCGCAGCATCAGGTTCTTCTGCATCTGCGGGCGGCGCAGGTCCAGCACGCGGTGTGTGAGGCGCGTGGTCTCCGACAGGTTCTCGTCGTCGAGCTGGAACGGGGGCGTGACGCTCGGGTTGAGCACCTCGAGCTCGTGGCACAGCACCTCGACCTTGCCGCTGGCGATGTTGGCGTTTTCCTTGTCGCCCGGGCGCGCGCGCACGAGGCCGACGACCTTCAGGCAGAACTCGTTGCGCACGCCCTCGGCGGTCTGGAACATCTCGGGGCGGTCGGGGTCGCAGACGACCTGAACGTGGCCTTCGCGGTCGCGCAGCTCGATGAAGATGACGCCGCCGTGGTCGCGGCGGCGGTGCGCCCAGCCCATCAGGGTCACGGTCTGGCCGATCAGCGCTTCGCTGACGAGGCCGCAGTAGGTGGTTCGCATTGGCAGTACTCCGTGTTCTTGTGCGTTCGGATGGCCGCCGGCGCGCCCTGTGGCGGGCGAGGCGCGGCAGCCGGGAATCTGGATGGAATCAGGCCGGGGTCGGGGGGCTACCCTCAGGACTGAACGCCGATGACCTCGGGGCGTTCAGCCCACCCGATTGGGGTCGGCCCCCTCCGGCACGACCAGGAGGTTCGGTGCCGGGGGCGCGACGACGCCCATCGAGATGATGTACTTCAGGGCCTCGTCGACGCTCATCGACAGGGGCTTGCAGGCCGCCCGCGGCATGATCAGGAAGAAGCCGGAGGTCGGGTTCGGCGTGGTCGGGACGTAGAGGCTCACGTGCTCCGCGGGCAGCGCCGCCGCGACCTCGCCCGAGGGCCGGCCGGTGACGAAGGCGATCGTCCAGCTGCCGGGGTGCGGATACTGCACGAGCACCGCCTCGCGGAAGGCGTTGCCGTTGGTGGAGAACAGCGTGTCGGAGACCTGCTTGACCGACACGTAGATCGACTTGACGATCGGGATGTGCGACAGCAGCCGGTTCCACTGCGCGAGCCACCAGGCGCCGACCATGTTCGTCACGAACATGCCCGTCAGCAGCAGCAGGAGCAGCAGCAGCACGACGCCCAGGCCGGGCACGCCGCCCAGCAGCGCGATGAAGTTGTCGGCGCGGTCCGGCAGGACGTGCTGCGCCGTCGCGAGGATGCCGTGGAAGACGCCATCCATCAGCCCGACGGCCCACATCAGCACGCCGACGGTGATCGCGAGCGGCAGCCACACCAGCAGGCCGGCGAAGAGGTACTTCCTCAAGAGAGGCTCCCGTCGTGGTCGTCGTGGAGGCGGTGGGCCGCGCGGGACGTCATCGCGGAGGCGCCGTCAATGGCAGGCGCAACCGCCGCCGCAGGCGCCGGAGGACGCCGCGGCCGAGGCACCGCCG
>DASVLN010000485.1:0-2774 GCA_036384855.1 Burkholderiaceae bacterium
GACGCCGCGGCGCGGCGTGAGGCCCGGGCGTCACTCGCCCGGCAGCAGCGCGTCCTCCGGGCCGATGTGCTCGGGCGGCGTCCAGGCGGCGTCGCGCATCGAGCGCTGCACGAGGTGGTCGACGCCCAGCAACTGCGCGAAGATCGCCATCCGCACCGGGATCCCGTTGTCCGTCTGGCGGAAGATCGCGAGCCGCGGGTCGGCGTCGAGGTCGGTCGCGAGATCGTGCGCGCCCGCGCGGCTGTCGCGCGGCAGCGGGTGCATCACGACGACGTCGGGGCGGCAGCAGGCGTCGACGGCAGCGCGGTCGATGCGGTAGTCGCCCAGCGCGCCCTCGATCGACTCCAGCGACTCGCCCGCGAAGCGCTCCTTCTGGATGCGCGTCGTGTAGACAATGTCGGCGTCGCGCAGTCCGTCGGCGAGCGACGTGCGCACCTCGACCGCGTTGCCGCGCCGCGCGACGCGGTCGACGAGCGCGCCGGGCATCTCCAGAGACGGCGGCGCCACGAGCGTGAAGCGCATCCCGCGGTACATCGCGAGCAGCTTGATCAGCGAGTGCACCGTGCGTCCGTACTTCAGGTCCCCGACCAGGGCGACGTGTGCGCCGTCCACGCGCTTGCCCAGGCGCGAGAACTCGCGCTGGATCGTGTAGAGGTCCAGCAGCGCCTGCGTCGGGTGCTCGCCGGGGCCGTCGCCACCGTTGACGACCGGCACGTTGGTCGCCCGCGCGAACTCCGCGACCGCGCCCTGCTCCGGATGGCGCACGACGATCGCATCGACGTAGCCGCTGATCACCCGGCTCGTGTCGTGGATCGACTCGCCCTTGGCCATCGACGAGAACGTGAACCCGGTCGTGTCGCACACCGAGCCGCCGAGGCGGCAGAACGCGGCGCCGAAGCTCACGCGCGTGCGCGTCGAGGCCTCGAAGAACAGGTTCGCGAGCACCGCACCCTCGAGCACGCGGGTGACCTTGCGGCGGCGCGCGACGGGCTGCATCACGTCGGCGAGCGCGAACAGCCGCTCCACCGCCTCGCGGTCGAACTGGTCGATCGACAGCAGGTGCCGCATCGGCCCGGACGCCGCCGGCCCTGTCGGCTCATCGACATGTACGCTTTGCGTAGGCTGCGGATGAGCGGCCGCATGGGCCACGATCTCCTGCACGAAGCGCCGTGCCACCTCCGGCATGGCGCGGAATTCGCTGGAATCGTCCGGCAGCAGCCAGGAATCGAGCGCTCGCCGCCGGCTGCCGATGCGATCGGCGAAGGCGTCGCGGGTCATGTCGAGGCGGCGCATCGCGTCGCGCAGGAGGACTTGCTGAGGCATCATCATGTCGCGATTGTCTACGCAAAGCGTATATGCGCACAAGCCGGCCGAGGCAAAAAAAACCCGCCGGGGGCGGCGGGTTCCAAGCCCTTCGCGAGAAGGACGTCGTTGGGACTGATTGCGTCCGGTCAGCCACGCCCTCCTCCCAGAAAGCACCGATCGCCGAACGCAACGCCAGTCAATGTAGGCGGCGACCCGGCGGCCGCCATCCCCCCTTCGAGGGATGGGAACTAGGGGGTGGGCGGGTCTCAGGCGAAGAAGTCGCCGGCGGCCGCCAGCGCCGCGGCATCCTTCTCGATCGCGCCGGGCGCGCCGCCGGCGCCCCACAGCGCGCCGCGCCAGTCCATCGCCATGAACTCGGCGCACAGCTTCAGGCTGTCGAACATCGGCTGCGTCTTCTCGCGGCTGCCGCTGGTGGTGACCGCCCAGGCGCGCTTGCCCTGCATGCGCGCCTTGAACTCGAGGCCGGGCACGCGCATCCAGGCGCTCCAGTGGTCGAGGTACAGCTTGAGGCGATGGGGCAGGCTGTACCAGTACAGCGGCGTGACGAAGACGAGATCCGTCGCCGCGAGCGTGGCGTCCAGCAGCGCCTTCGCGTCTCCCACGGGCATCGGGTAGGTGCCGTCGCCGGTGTGGCGGCGATCCTCGAAGGCCTGGATCTCCGCCTCGTTCAGGTGCCGCCACTGCGCCGTCGCGCCCGCGGGCAGGTGGCGTGCGGCCTGGCGGGCGAGCCATTCGGTGTTGCCGATCGTCCCGGGCTGGCGGGCGCTCGCGACGAGGAACAGGAAGTGTCTTTGCATCGCGGCATCATCTCATCGGTTCACAATGCCCTCATGAACGCGCCCGCTTCCCCCGCTCCGCTGCCGCCCCTGGGCGAGGCCGACGTCGACCGCCTGCAGGTGCTGCTCGACAAGATCCCCGAGCCGCTCGAGCCGCTGGACGTCAGCATGCTCGACGGCTACCTCTGCGGCGTCCTGCTGCAGCCCGCCGCGGTGCCGGCGGGCGCGTGGCTGAAGCACGTCTTCGATGTCGACGGCCGTCCCCTGCCCGACAAGTGGGCCGGCCAGCATGAGCTGCAGGGCCTGGTGCAGCGGCGCTTCCAGGAGCTCTCGCGCGCCATCGCCGGGCGCCAGTGGTTCGACCCCTGGGTGTTCGAGCTCGACGACGAGGCCACGCCCGCCGAGGCGTCGCTGCCCTGGGTCGCGGGCTTTGCCGCGGCGATGGAGCTGTTTCCTGCGCTGATGGACATGGACGCGCCCGAGGCCATCGAGCCCCTGGCCGTGCTCTACGCCGTCTTCGACCCCGAGGACCTGGAGGATGCCGACGAGCTGCTCGAGGTGATCGAGGAGCTCGAGCCCGCCGCCACGCTGGACGAGGCGATCGAGGACATCGTCCAGAGCGTCCTGCGCCTGGCCGACGTCGGCCGCCCGCTGCCGGCCGGCAAGCGCCCT
>DASVLN010000486.1:0-12310 GCA_036384855.1 Burkholderiaceae bacterium
GAGGACACCGCCGCCCGCGCGCCCTCGCCCGCGCCCGACCTGCGGCCGCGCGCCAGCAGCCGCTCGCTCTCGGCCTCGCGCACGACGCGGAAGTCGATCTTGCGGCCGTCCAGGTCGACGCGGCTGACCTGCACCCGCACCCGCGCGCCGATCGCGTAGCGGATGCCCGTGCGCTCGCCGCGCAGCTCCTGGCGCACCTCGTCGAAGCGGAAGTACTCGCCGCCGAGTTCGGTGATGTGCACCAGCCCCTCGACGTAGAGCGTGTCCAGCGTGACGAACAGCCCGAAGCTCGTGACGGCGCTGACGGTGCCGGAGAACTCCTCGCCCAGGCGCTCGCGCATGAAGCGGCACTTGAGCCAGGCCTCGACGTCGCGCGAGGCCTCGTCGGCGCGGCGCTCGTTGGCGCTGCAGTGGTCGCCCGCGCCCATCCACTGCTCCATCTCGGCGGCCTGCGACTTCGACGTCGCGCGCGCCGGTACCGGCGCCGACACCTTGCGCATGCCGGCGGCGGCGGAATTCTCGACCTTCGGCGCCTGCCAGTGGTAGCGCCTCGAGCCGAGGATCGCCTTGATCACGCGATGCACCAGCAGGTCGGGATAGCGCCGGATCGGGCTCGTGAAGTGCGCGTAGGCCTGGTAGGCGAGGCCGAAGTGGCCGCTGTTGTGCGGCGTGTAGATCGCCTGCTGCATCGAGCGCAGCAGCATCGAGTGGATCTGCTGGGCGTCCACGCGATCCTTGGTCGCCTCGGCGAGCGCCTGGTACTCGGCGGGCTTGGGATCGTCGCTGATCGACAGGCCCAGGCCCAGCGCGCGCAGGTAGTTCTGCAGCGTGGCCTTCTTCTCGGGCGTCGGGCCCTCGTGCACGCGGTACAGGGCCGGGTGCTTGTGCATCGCGATGAAGTCGGCCGCGCAGACGTTGGCCGCGAGCATGGCCTCCTCGATCAGCCGGTGCGCGTCGTTGCGCGTGCGCGGGACGATGCGCTCGATGCGGCCGTTGTCGTCGCAGACGATCTGGGTCTCGGTCGTCTCGAAGTCGATCGCGCCGCGCCGGTGGCGCGCCTTGAGCAACGCGCGGAAGACGTCGTGCAGGTTCAGCAGGTGCGGCACCAGCTCGGCGCGCTGGGCCGCCTCGGGCCCGCGCGTGTTGCCCAGGACGGCCGCGACCTCGGTGTAGGTCAGGCGCGCGTGCGAGCGGATCACGGCCGGGTAGAACTGGTACGCGTGCAGCTCGCCGTCGCCGTCGATCAGCATGTCGCACACCATGGACAGGCGGTCCTGCTCGGGGTTGAGCGAGCACAGGCCGTTCGAGAGCTTCTCCGGCAGCATCGGGATGACGCGGCGCGGGAAGTAGACCGAGGTCGCGCGCTCGTAGGCGTCGGCGTCCAGCGGCTCGCCGGGCTTGACGTAGTGGCTGACGTCCGCGATCGCGACGACCAGGCGCCAGCCGGCGAACGCGCTCTTGCCGCGGCCGGACTTGTGCGGCTCGCAGTAGACCGCGTCGTCGAAGTCGCGCGCGTCCTCGCCGTCGATCGTGACGAGCGCGACGTCGGTCAGGTCGATACGGCCACGGGTATCGACGGCACGCACGTGGTCGGGCAGCGAGGCGGTCTGCGCGAGCGTCTCGGGCGAGAACCGGTGCGGCACCTCGTACTTGCGCACCGCGATCTCGATCTCCATGCCGGGGTCGTCGATCTCGCCCAGCACCTCGGTGATGCGGCCGACGGGCTGCGAGTACATCGACGGCGGCTCGGTGAGCTCCACCGCCACCACCTGGCCGGCGACCGCTGCGGCGGTGGCGTTCTTCGGGATCAGGATGTCCTGGCCGTAGCGGCGATCCTCCGGCGCCACGAGCCAGGCGCCGCCTTCGTTGAGCAGCCGTCCGATGATGGGCGCCTTGCGGCGCTCGACGATCTCCAGCACCCGCCCTTCGGGACGGCCCTTGCGGTCGAAGCGCACGAGGCGCACCCGCACCCGGTCGCGGTGCAGCACGGAGCGCATCTCCTGCTGCGAGAGGTAGACGTCGGGCTCTCCGTCGTCGCGCTTGACGAATCCATGGCCGTCGCGATGACCGACGACGATGCCCTCGACCTCACCCATGAGGGCCCCGGAAAGCGCCGAGGGGCTTGCAACTTGTTTTGTTTTGATGGTATAGTCTCTTTCTTCGCTGATTACTGATTGTCTTCGACAACGGTGGTTGACGAAAGTGCCTTGCCCAGATGGCGGAATTGGTAGACGCACTAGTTTCAGGTACTAGCGCTTAACGGCGTGGAGGTTCGAGTCCTCTTCTGGGCACCATATTCGAGAAGGCCTTGCGAACGGAAGTTTGCAAGGCCTTTTTCTTTGTCGTCGCGCAGGACGGCGAGGGACGGATGCGGCGTCGGCATGACGCGCACTGTATCCGACATCGCGAAGGCCTCGAGCGCACCCCCGGGCCGCGTGAAGCGACGCCGCGGCGGCCACTGCGCCGGGCCGCCGCGACGCGCCCGGCGCATGGTGAAGGCGTCCCTCGCAGCCAGCCTCAGGCTTCCTCGTGCCGCTTCGCGAGCGTCTCGATCGCGATGCCGTCGTAGTCCTCGAACGGCTGGTGGATCCACGGGCTCGTGGGAAGCTTCTCGACGAAGTAGTCGGGCGTGTACGTCGAGACGGCCTTGGTCCACAACACCGCGGAGCGCAGCTCGCGGATCGAGGGCATGCCGCGAAGGCGCTCGACCACCGCGGCCAGCGTCACGCCCGAGTCGGAGAGGTCGTCCACCAGCAGCACCCGTCCCGCCAGCTCGCCGCTGGGCAGCGTGATGTACTTGGCCATGTCCAGGCGCCCCTGGATCGTGCCGGCCTCGGCGCGGTACGAGCTCGTGGCCATGATGGCCAGCGGCTTGTCGAAGATGCGCGAGAGCATGTCGCCCGGGCGCATGCCGCCGCGCGCGAGGCACAGGATCTGGTCGAACTCCCAGCCCGACTCGTGCACGATCAGCGCGAGCTTCTCGATCAGCCGGTGGTATTCGTCCCAGGAGATGTACAGGTGCTTGCCGTCGTCCGTGAGCATCTTCGTCCCTCTATCCAAGATGTTGCGCGGGTGAATCGTTTCAAGCTTGATACGGGTGCCGCAGCAGGATCGTGTGGTCGCGATCCGGGCCCGTGGACACCATGTCGATGGGCGCGCCGATCAGCGCCTTGACGCGCTCCAGGTAGCGGCGCGCGTTGAGCGGCAGCTTCTCCCACTCGGTGATGCCGAAGGTCGACTCGCTCCAGCCCGGATAGGTCTCGTAGACCGGCTCGCAGCGGGCGACGTCGTCGGCGTCGCTGGGCAGGATGTCGACGTCCTGGCCGTCGAGCTTGTAGCCGACGCAGACCTTGATCTCGCGCAGGCCGTCGAGGACGTCCAGCTTCGTGATGCACAGGCCCGACAGGCCGTTGATGATGACGGCGCGCTTCAGGGCGGCCGCGTCCAGCCAGCCGCAGCGGCGGGCGCGGCCGGTGACGGTGCCGCGCTCCTGGCCGACCGTCGACAGGTGGTGGCCGACGCCGCCTTCCTGCGCGATGTCCAGCTCGGTCGGGAACGGGCCCGAGCCGACGCGCGTCGTGTAGGCCTTGGTGATGCCGAGGATGTACTGCAGGTGGTCGGGGCCCAGGCCCGTGCCGGCCGCGGCATTGCCGGCCACGCAGTTGCTCGAGGTGACGAACGGATAGGTGCCGTGGTCGATGTCCAGCAGCGTGCCCTGCGCGCCCTCGAACAGCAGGTTCGCGCCCGCCTGGTTGGCCTTGTAGAGGCTGTAGCCGACATCGGACATCATCGGCTTCAGCTGCTCGGCGACCTGCATCGCCTGGTCGAAGATGGCCTGGAACTCGAGCTTGTCGGCGCCCAGGCGCTCCAGCGTGGCGTTGTGCAGCTCGAGCAGGTCGCGCAGCTTCTTGGCGAAGCGCTCGGGGTGCTTCAGGTCCTGCATGCGCAGCGCGCGGCGGGCCACCTTGTCCTCGTAGGCCGGGCCGATGCCCTTGCCGGTCGTGCCGATCTTGCCGTCGCCGCACTGCTCGCGCTGCGCCTCGCGCGCGCGGTCGACCGCGACGTGGAACGGCATGATCAGCGGACAGGCCTCGCTCACGTACAGCCGCGAGCGCACGTCCAGGCCGATCTTCTCGAGGCGCTCGATCTCCGAGATCAGGTGCGTCGGATCGACGACCACGCCGTTGCCGATGTAGCACTTCACGCCGTCGCGCATCACGCCCGAGGGGATGAGCTGCAGCGCCGTCTTGACCCCCTTGATGACCAGCGTGTGGCCCGCGTTGTGCCCGCCCTGGAAGCGCACGACACCCTGCGCGTGCGTGGTCAGCCAGTCGACCACCTTGCCCTTGCCTTCGTCACCCCATTGGGTGCCGACGACGACGACGTTGCGGCCGCGCGTGAGGGGAGTGTTGCCTTGTTGCATGGAAGTGGTTCAGGAGTTGGGAACGCCGCCTTCGCGGGCGCGCGTTCGGATCGGGAAAGGACGGTTTGCCGGAGGGCGCCTCAGGCGAGGCTGCGCAGCTGCCACTCGTTGCCGACGGCGACCAGCTCGCGGTCGCATTCGAATTCCTGCGTCTCGTGCTCGTGCCCGGGCAGCGCGCAGACGACGGTCTCGTCTGCGGCCCGCAGCGCGCGGATCGCGGCGCGCAGGCCGGCGTCCTCGCTCCAGGGCGCGCGGATGGCGGCCTTGAGCGGCAGCGCGGGCATCGCCGCGGACAGCGCCCGCAGCTCCAGGCTGAAGCCGACCGCGGGCCGGTTGCGGCCGAAGACGGCGCCGACCTCGTCGTAGCGGCCGCCGCGCAGCAGCGCGTCGGTCGAGCCGGGCGCGTAGACCGAGAAGCGCACGCCGCTGTAGTAGGCGTAGCCGCTCATGTCCGACAGGTCGAAGCCGATCTCGATGCCCGGGTGCGCCGTGCGCACATGGGCCGCGAGCCAGGCGAGGTCGTCCAGCGCCGCGGCGATCGTCGGATGCGCGGGCAGGCGGCGCCGCGCCTCGTCCAGCACCTCGGAGCCGCCGTACAAGTCCAGCAGCGCGACCAGCGCGCCGCGCGTCGCCGGCGCGCAGGTGGCCGTGACGGCCTCGAGCTCGCTGCGATCCTTGAGCGTGAGGGCCGCGGCGATCTGCGCCTGCAGCTCCGGCGCGATGGCCCCGGCGCCGCCCTCGCCCGCCAGCAGCGTGCGCACGATGCGCGCGTCGCCGAGGTCGAGCACCAGCGAGCCCACGCCCGCGGCGGCCAGGCCGTCGAGCGCCAGGTCCTGGATCTCGAGGTCGGCTTCCAGGCCGGCGTGGCCGTAGATCTCGGCGCCGAACTGCAGCAGCTCGCGCGTGGCGAGCGGGCGCTCGGGGCGCGCATGCAGCGCGGGGCCGCAGTAGCACAGGCGGGCGACGCCCTGGCGATTGAGCAGATGGGCGTCGATGCGCGCGACCTGCGGGGTGGTGTCGGCACGCACGCCCAGCATGCGGCCGCTCAGCTGGTCGACCAGCTTGAACGTCTTCAGGTCGAGCGCATGGCCCGTGCCCGACAGCAGGGACTCCAGGTGCTCGAGCATCGGCGGGATCACGAGCTCGAAGCCGTAGCCGCGGGCCAGGTCGAGCAGCTTGCGCCGCAGTTCCTCGATGCGCCGTGCTTCGGACGGCAGGACATCGGCGATGTGCTCGGGCAACAGCCAAGCAGACGTCATGAGAATGCTGGTCGGGTTAAAACCGGGATTGTACCGATGTGTCCGGATCGGGCACGCCACTATTTCGCGCCGATGACGGGCGCGTGCGGGATCGTCGCAACGCCGCCGGGCGGGGCGCCGGGGCGCGCGCCGACCGGACCTCAGCCGCGGAACAGCACCAGAAGCCCCGCACCGAGCGCGAGGCTCGCGAGCCCGAACAGGCGGATCTGGTGGTCGGTCATCTTCACGGCGCGCTCGAACACGCGCCGCCACGTCCCGGGGCTCACGAAGGGCACCATGCCCTCGAACACGAGCACCAGCGCCACCGCGCTGAGGAACAGGTCGCCCACGGCCGCGCCGTCAGCGCTTGCGCGCGGGCGCGCCTGCGTCGGCGGCCTCCGAGCCGCTGCCGCGCATGGCCTTGAAGAACTCGCTGCCGGTGTCGACCACGACGATGTCCGACTTGCGGAAGCTCGCGCGGTAGGCTTGCAGCGACCGGTAGAACGACGCGAAGCGCGGGTCGCGGCCGAAGGCCTCGCCGTACAGCTGCGTCGCCTGCGCGTCGGCCTCGCCCTTGATCTTCTGGGCGTCGAGCGTGGCGTTGGCGATGATGACCGCGCGCTGCTTGTCGGCGTCGGCGCGGATCTGCTCCTTGACCGCCTCGCCTTCCGCGGTGAGCTGGTTGGCCACCTGGGTGCGCTCGGAGATCATGCGCTTGTAGACCGCGTCGGTGATCTCGGCGACGAAGTCGACGCGCTTGATGCGCACGTCGACGATCTCGATGCCGAAGGACTTCGTGTCCTGGGCGAGCCGCGCCTGCACGTTCTGCATGATCTGCTCGCGCTCGTCGGAGAGCACGCCGCGCACGGTGTGGCGCGTGACCTCCTCGTTGAACGCGGCCTGCACGACCGCGCCGAGGCGGTTCTCGAGGTTGTGCTGCTCGATGCCGTTGTTGCGGACGTACTGGCGGGCGTCGCTGATGCGCCACTTGACCATCCAGTCCACGACCAGGCTCTGCTTCTCGGCGGTGAAGATCGCGCGCGGCTCGGAGCTGCTGAGCGTCTGGATGCGCTTGTCGAGCATCGAGACGGTCTGCACCAGTGGCCAGTTGAACTGCAGTCCGGGCTCGGTGACGACTGACCGGATCTCGCCGAAGGTCTTGATCACGGCGACGTGCTTCTGGTCGACGACGAACAGCGACGACGAGGCGACCAGCAGCACCAGCAGCAGGCCGATGAGGGGCATGAAGATGCGGTTCACGGCGGGATCCTCAGCGGGTATCGCGGTCGCGGGCGCGCGAGGCGTCGCGCGCGCGGGAATCGATGGCGGACGCCGACGACGGGTCGACCGGCGTCACCGTGACCGAGGGCGTCGCGCTCGCCGAGGCGCCGCTGCCGCCGCCCGGGGACGACGACGACGCGCCATTCGCCGCGGACGCCTGCGCGAGCTTGTCCAGCGGCAGCTGGATCAAGTTGGTGCCGCCGTGCGTGTCCACCATCACCTTGGCGACGTTCGCGTAGACCTCGGTCATGGCGTCGATGTACATGCGGTCGCGCGTGACGGCGGGCGCCTTCTGGTACTCGGCGAGGATGGCCTTGAAGCGGTCGGAGTCGCCCTCGGCCGCGCCGACGATGCGGGCCTTGTAGCCCAGCGCGTCCTCGTGCAGGCGCGCGGCGTCGCCCTTGGCCGACGCGATCACCTGGTTGGCGTAGGCCTGGCCCTCGTTCTTCAGGCGGTCGCGGTCGACGCCCGCCTTGATGACGTCCTGGAACGCCTGGGTGACCTGTTCCGGCACGGTGACGTTCTCGATGTTGACCTTCGCGACGAAGACGCCGGCGTTCAGGCGATCGAGCTGCGCCTGGATCGACTTGGCCAGCGCCTGCGGCAGCGCCTCGCGCTGCTCGTAGAGGATGGAGTCGATGCGGCTGCGGCCGACGATCTCGCGCACCGCCGACTCCGCCGCCTGCTGGACGGCGGTGTCCGGGTGGTCGTTGTTGAACAGGAAGTCGCGCGCGTCCTTCAGGCTGTACTGCACGTTGAAGCGCACGTCGACGATGTTCTCGTCCTGCGTGAGCATCGCCGAGTCGTGCAGGCCGGTGGCCGAGGACACGCCGTTGCCGCCCACCTCCACGGTGCGCAGCTGCGTAAAATTGATGGTCTCGTTGTCCTGGATCGGCCAGGGCCAGCGCCAGCCCCAGCCGGCGCCGACGGTGTGGCTGTAGCGCCCGAAGGTGGTCACGACGGCGCGCTGGCCCTCCTGCACGATGAAGGAGCCGCTGAACAGCCACACGATCACGACGATCAGCAGGACGGCCGCGATGCCCATGCCCGTGCTGCGCGGGTCGGCCTGGAAGCCGCCGCCGTTGCCGCCGCCCGCGTCGCCCTTACGGTTGCCCACGCCGAAGAAGCGGGCCAGCTTGGTCGTGAAGTCGCGCCAGAGTTCGTCGAGGTCGGGCGGGCCGCCGTCCTGGCCCTGGGCCCGCAGGCCGGGCACGAGGGCCTTGCGCAGCGCCGCGCGCCACGACGCGCGGCGCGAAGAGTGGGTGTTCTCAGGCATGTTCAAGCGTCTGATGAGGGAGGCGAGGCCCGCGGCCCCGGGTCGTCGTCGGGCGCATTGTCGTCGGAGTCGGCCAGCTCGTCGTCGGAGTCGGCCGGCTCGTCGTCGGGGCGTGCGAAGCGGGCGTCGCGCGGGGCGTCCTCGCGCGGCGCCTCGCGGCTGGCCACGATGGCCTGCGCGATGGTCGCGCGCAGCGCGTCGAGACCCTCGCCCGTGAGCGCGCTCACGAACACGCGCGGCACGCGCACGCCGTGCTCGCCTTCGAGTTCGTCGACCAGCGTCTCGGGCCGGCTGGCCGCGTCCAGACGATCGAGCTTGTTGTAGACGAGCACCTGCGGCACGTCCGCCGCGCCGATCTCGGCCAGCACGCGCTCGACCTCGTCGCGCTGCTCCTGCAGCACCGGGCTCGCCGCGTCGATCACGTGCAGCAGCAGGTCGGCATCCGTGGCCTCCTGCAGCGTCGCGCGGAAGGCCTCCACGAGCTTGTGCGGCAGGTCGCGGATGAAGCCCACGGTGTCGGACACCGATACCGACTCCGCCACCTCGCCGAGATACATCTGGCGCGTGGTGGTGTCCAGCGTCGCGAACAGCTGGTTCGCCGCATACGCGTTGGCCTTGACCAGCGCGTTGAAGAGGGTCGACTTGCCCGCGTTCGTGTAGCCCACCAGCGAGACCCGGAACGTGCCGCTGCGCTCGCGCGAACGACGCTGCGTCTGGCGCTGGCGCTTGACCTTGACCAGGCGCTCCTTCACCGACTTGATGCGGTCGCCGATCATGCGGCGGTCCAGCTCGATCTGGGTCTCGCCCGGGCCGCCGCGCACGCCCGCCCCGCCCTGCTGGCGCTCCAGGTGGCTCCAGCGCCGCACGAGGCGCGTCGACAGGTACTGCAGCCGCGCGAGCTCGACCTGCAGCTTGCCCTCGTGGCTCTGTGCGCGGGCGGCGAAGATCTCGAGGATCAGCGCCGTGCGGTCGGCCACGCCCACGCCGAGGTGCCGTTCGAGGTTGCGCTGCTGCGCCGGCGACAGCGCCTGGTCGAACAGCACGCCCTGCGCGCGGTGCGCCAGGACGAGCTCCTTGATCTCGTCGGCCTTGCCGCTGCCGACGAACAGCGCGGGATCGGGCGCCTTGCGACGCGCGATCACGCGCGCGACGGGCAGGTCGCCCGCCGACTCGGCCAGGAGCGCGAGCTCGTCGAGCGTGTCGTCGAAGGGAGCCCCGCGCCCGAAGTCGACGCCGACCAGCACCGCACGCGGCGGCGCGGCCAGCGTCGAGCCACCCTGGCGGGCGGCCCGCTCGTCGTTGGAGGGATCCGTGCTCAACGCGTCGCCGGCGGAAGAGCGCCGGACCTGGGACGGGAATGGCTTGCCGGCAAGCCCGGCGTCATTCCGCGGCGTCGCCCGGATGGAAGTTCACCGCGCGGCCCGGCACGACCGTCGAGATGGCGTGCTTGTAGACCATCTGCGTCACCGTGTTGCGCAGCAGGACGACGTACTGGTCGAACGACTCGATGTGGCCTTGCAGCTTGATGCCGTTGACGAGGTAGATCGAGACGGGAACATGCTCCTTGCGCAGCAGGTTCAGGAAGGGGTCTTGTAGGAGTTGCCCTTTGTTGCTCACGATATTCTCCGTGTTAGAGGAAGAGAGAACGTTGGAAAGCGTTCACGTTATCACACGCATGCGGCGCCTCGCGTGTGTACGGACAAACTTTATTCTTCTTTGTCGGTGAACGGATTGCGGCCCGAGCGCATCTCGAGCTTCAGCGGCGTGCCCACGAGCTTGAAGTGCTCGCGGAAACGCCCTTCGAGGAAGCGCTTGTACGCCTCTGGCACGTGCTCCAGCGCATTGCCGTGGATCACGATGATGGGCGGGTTCATCCCACCCTGGTGCGCATAGCGCATCTTGGGGCGCGACATGCCCGCGCGCGGCGGTTGCTGGTGCTTCACGGCCTCCTGGAGCAGGCGCGTGAGCACCGGCGTCGTCATCTTGCGGTTGGCCGACGCGTGGGCGTCGGCGATGTTCTTCCACAAGGGGCCGAGGCCCTGCCTTTTCAAGGCCGAGATGTTGACCGCGGGCGCGAATTTCAGGAACGCGAGGCGCTGGTCGATCGAGCGCTGCAGCATCTCGCGCTGGTAGCTGTCGACCGCGTCCCACTTGTTGATCGCGATGACCACCGCGCGGCCTGAGTCGAGGATGTAGCCGGCGATGTGGGCGTCCTGGTCGGTGACGCCCTGGGTCGCGTCTAGCAGCAGCACGACGACGTTCGCGTCGGCGATCGCCTGCAGCGTCTTGACGACCGAGAACTTCTCGATCGCCTCGAACACGCGGCCCTTGCGGCGCAGGCCCGCGGTGTCGATCAGCTCGAAGCGGTGGCCCTCGCGTTCGAAGGGCACCGTGATCGCGTCGCGCGTGGTGCCCGGCATGTCGAACGCGACCAGGCGCTCCTCGCCGAGCCAGGTGTTGATGAGCGTGGACTTGCCGACGTTGGGCCGGCCCGCGACCGCCAGGCGGATCGCGCGGTCGCCCGGACCGGCGCCGAATTCGTCGTGCTCGGGCGCGGCCTCCAGGCCCTCGAAGGCGGCGTCGAGCAGGCTGCGCACGCCCTGGCCGTGGGCCGAGGAGATCGGGTGCAGCTCGCCCATGCCGAGCTCGTGGAACTCGGCCAGCGCGGGCGATTCGCTCATGCCCTCGGCCTTGTTGACGGCCAGCAGCACCTTCTTCTGCGACACCCGCAGGTATTTCGCGATGTCGTGGTCCTGCGCCGACAGCCCCCCGCGCACGTCGACGACGAAGATGACGATGTCCGCCTCGGCCACGGCCTGGCGGGTCTGGCGCGCCATCTCCTTGACGATCCCGGTCGACGAGTCGGGCTCGAAGCCGCCGGTGTCGATGACGATGAACTCGATGTCGCCGTGGCGGCCGTCGCCGTAGTGGCGATCGCGCGTGAGGCCGGCGAAGTCGGCGACGAGGGCGTCGCGCGTCTTCGTGAGGCGGTTGAAGAGGGTCGACTTGCCGACGTTCGGTCGGCCGACCAGGGCGATGACGGGTTTCATGCGCGCCCCTCGTCCGACGGGTACGTCGACCGGTGCCCCCGGGGGACTGCCGGCCGGCTCGGGGCGGCCCGGCGCTCGTCCGGCGCGCACTTCATCATGGCGGGACTCATTCGGGACGGAACGCGAACACGCCGCCCGACTTCGTCGTCACCGCGATCGTGTTGCCGGCGCGCACGGGCGTCCCGACGATCGGGGAGCCGTCGGTCTCGAGGCGCAGCAGCGGGTCGCCGGTCTTGCGGTCGAGGAAATGCACCCAGCCCTGCAGGTCGCCGAAGACCAGCACCGTGCCGATGGACAGCATGCCGCTCAGGCGCCGGTTCTGGAACTTGTCGCTGAGCCAGACCGACTCGCCGTTGGAGCGCCGGCGCGCGCTCAGGCGGTCGCTGCCGTCGGCCGCGAAGACGTAGTCCTCGTCCGCGCCCACCGGCTGGCTGCCGCCCGCGTTGATCGACCACAGCGCGGTGACGCGCTCGGCGTCGACGCAGCCGATGCCGTTCTGGAACGCGCGGATGCAGTAGACGTTGCCGACGCGCGCGGCCGGGCCCACGAGGTCGGCAAGACGCTCGACCTCGTTGGTGCCGCGCGGCGCGGCCACCGGCACCTCCCAGCGCACCGTGCCCTTGAGCGGATCCAGGGCCGTGAGGCGGGCGCCCTGCCCGGCCAGCAGCGTGTCCTGGTACGAGGTCAGGACGCCGGCCTGGGACAGCGTCAGCGCATCGCCCGGCTTCGCATACGTCCAGATGCGCGTGCCGTCGAGCGCGTCGAAGGCGTTGACCGAACGATCGACGCCCAGCGTGAAGACGCGCTCGCCGGCGACGAACGGCGCCGTCACGACCGCGCTCTGCAGGTGCTGGCGCCACTTGACCTTGCCGCCCTCGAAGGTGACGAGTTCGCCGCCACGCGTCACGACCGCCGCGAAGCGGCCGTCGGTGCCGACGCCCGAGCTGAGGCTGCCGCCCGCGTCGGCGCGCCAGTTCTCCTTGCCGGAGTCGGCGTCCACCGAGACCACGGTGCCGTTGAGCGCCGCGATGACGAAGTCCTT
>DASVLN010000487.1:0-2738 GCA_036384855.1 Burkholderiaceae bacterium
CGGTCGACGCGTCCGTCGACGGCGCCGGCTACGTCGTGCGCGTGGAAGGCGGCGCGCCGGCGCAACTGCCGGCCGCGGATCGCCAGGTGCTCGCGCGCCTGTTCGTCGAGGCGGACTGGGTCGTCGACTGGGCGTGACTCAGGTCGCCGAGATCGCCTCGAGGATCTCGGTCTCGACCTGGATCTGCAGCCGGTTGTTCTGCAGCGCCGCGCCGTCGACGAGGAAGGTGTCCTCGACGCGCTCGCCCAGCGTCGAGACCTTGGCGAGCTGCAGGTTGATGCGGTACTGCGCCAGCACGCGCGCCACGGCGTACAGCAGGCCCGAGCGGTCGCTCGCGCTGATCGACAGCAGCCAGCGCTGGGCGCGTTCGTCCGGACGCAGCGAGACGCGCGGCACGACCGGGAACCACTTCACGCGGCGCGACACGCGGCTGGCGCGCGGCGTCGGCAGCGGGCCGGTCGCGCCCGCGGCCGCGGCGGCCTGGTGCTCGACGAGCGGGATCAGGTCGCGGTAGCCCGCCGGGCCCTCGCCCTCGTGGGCCGGGTTGACGACCTGGAAGGTGTCGAGCGCGAAGCCGGCGTGCGTCGTGTGGATCTTCGCGTCCTGGATCGAGAAGCCGGCGCCGTCGAAGTAGCCGCAGATGCGGGCGAACAGGTCCTCGCGGTCCGGCGAGAACAGCAGCACCTGCAGGCCCTCGCCATGCGGCGCCGGGCGGGCCCTCACCACCGGCACCGTGGTCGCGAGATGGCGCCAGAGCGAGCGCGCATGCCACGCGAGCTCGTTGGGGTCGTGGCGCGCGAAGTAGCTCAGGTCGAGCGTCTTCCACAGCGGCGCCTCGGTGCCGGGCAGGGCGGAGTGCAGCGCGAGGATCTGGCGCGCCTCCTTCTTGCGCGCCTCGATCTCGGCGTCCAGCGCGAGCGCGTCGCCGCCGAGCGCCCGCATCGTCAGGCGGAACAGGTCCTCCAGCAGCTTGCCCTTCCACGCGTTCCAGACCTTGGGGCTGGTGCCGCGGATGTCGGCCACCGTCAGCAGGTACAGCGCGGTCAGGCGGCGCGGCGTCTGCACCAGCGCGGCGAACTCGGTGATGACGTGGGCGTCCGAGAGATCGGCCTTCTGCGCCGTGTTGCTCATCGTGAGGTGGTGCCGCACGAGGAACTCGACCAGCGCCGCGTCGTCGCCGCCGATGCCGTGGTCCTTGCAGAAGCGCCGCACCTCGACGCCGCCCAGCTCCGAATGGTCGCCGCCCCGGCCCTTGGCGACGTCATGGAACAGCGCCGCGACGTACAGCACCCAGGGCCGCTCGAAGCTGGAGGCGAGCGCGGTGCATTTCGGGTACTCGTGCGCATGCTCGGGGATGAAGAAGCGGCGCACGTTGCGCAACACCATCAGGATGTGCTGGTCGACCGTGTAGACATGGAACAGGTCGTGCTGCATGCGCCCGACGATGCGCCGGAACACCCACAGGTAGCGGCCCAGCACCGAGGTCTGGTTCATCAGCCGGAAGACGTGCGTCTGGCGCTGCGACGCCTGCAGGATGGCGACGAAGCGCGCGCGGTTGACCGGGTCGCGCCGGAACGCCGCGTTCATCTGGTTGCGCACGTTGTAGAGCGCCCGCAGCGTGCGCGCCGACAGGCCCTGCAGGCCCTCGGTGGTCGCGTAAAGCAGGAAGGTCTCCAGGATCGCGTGCGGCTCGCGCAGGTAGAGGTCGTCGCTGACGATCTCCAGCAGGCCGCTGCGGTCCAGGAAGCGCTCGTTGATCGGCTGCATCGGCCCCTCGGGCGCGCCGTTGATGCGCTCCTCGAGGTTGAGCAGCAGCACCTGGTTCAGCTGCGCCACGGCCTTGGCGGCCCAGTAATAGCGCTGCATCAGCTTCTCGGAGGCCCGCATCGTCGTCGTGCCCGCGTAGCCGAAGCTCTCGGCGACCGCGGTCTGCAGGTCGAAGACCAGGCGATCCTCGCGCCGTCCGGCGATCACGTGCAGGCGTGCCCGGATCAGCTTGAGCGTGCCCTCGTGGCGCTGCAGCTGCTTGACCTCGAACGGCGTCAGCAGGCCGTTGGCCGCCATCTCGCTCCAGGTGCGGCCCAGGCCCGCCGCGCGTGCGATCCAGGTCACCACCTGCAGGTCGCGCAGGCCGCCCGGGCTCTCCTTGCAGTTCGGCTCGAGCGAGTAGGGCGTGTCCTCGTACTTGACCTGGCGCTGGCGCATCTCGAAGGTCTTGGCGCGCAGGAAGGCCTTCGCGTCCATCGCCTCGCCGGTCACGCGGCGGAAGGCGTTGAACAGCCGGCGCTGGCCGGTGACCAGCCGCGCCTCGAGCAGCGCCGTCTGCACGGTCACGTCGGCACGCGCCTCGCTCAGGCATTCGGACAGCGTGCGCACCGACGAGCCGATCTCCAGCCCGATGTCCCAGCAGGCGGTGATGAAGGACTCGATCGTCGACTGCAGCGCCGCGGCGGTCGGGGTTGCCGCGTCCGCGGGAGCCGCGGGGGCCGGATCGGGCAGCAGCACCAGCACGTCGACGTCGGAGTACGGGAACAGCTCGCCGCGCCCGTAGCCGCCGACGGCCAGCAGCGCCGCGGACGCGGGCATGCCGGCGTCGGCCCAGAGCAGGGCCAGCGTCTCGTCGACGTGGCGGGCGAGCGCGCGCAGCAGCGACACTGCGCCCTGCGTCGACGCCCGCCCGGTGCGGAAGTGGTCGAACAGCGCCGCCTTGCCCGCGCGGAAGCGCTCGCGCAGCTCGG
>DASVLN010000488.1:0-4232 GCA_036384855.1 Burkholderiaceae bacterium
GGCACGCCCTGGCCGCGGCGGCGGGTGGCCTGCGCCGCCTCGACGCGCCCGGCCTCGACAAGGCCCGCCTCGCCGAGCTCGTGCAACTCGAACGCGGCCTGGCCGATGCGCTGCCCCAGGGCTTCCTCGACCTCGAGCCCACCGGCCTCCTCCGCCTGACCCGCGGCCGCCCCGCGACCGCGCTGCCGCCCGGCATGTGGCTCGTCGGCTCCCACTGGGGCCCGGGCGCCGTCCCGACCGAGCTCCCCTGGGACTGGCTCTTCGAGGACGCCATGGGCGCCGACGACGAGGGCGACGGCCTCGTCCAACGCCACTCCGCCCTGGCCGGCCGAAGCGCCACCGACGCCGGCGCCTGCTTCGACGCCTCGCCGGTCTTCCACACGCACTACCTCGCGCACGAGGCGACGCGGGTGCAGGTGAGGAGGATGCTCGGGCAGGCGTTGGAGGCAGGCGGCGCCGGGCCCGTGCGCTGAAGCGGGCACGGACGCTCAGTCCTTCTGCCGACGCATGCCGTTGCGGTGCCAGTGTGCCGCGAAGGTCGCCGTGATCGCGCCTGCCATCCGGAAGCGGGCGCGCCGCCTCGGAACCCCTGCTTATGTCCTGGGCCGACGGGGAGATCGATGGCCTCGACTTGGTTGGGACGACTTTCACCTTCGCTTACGGCGGATGCAAGGCCGACCAGTTCTACGTGAGCGATCTCGCGGTGAGGACTGTGCCCCAAGCTGCGGTGGCAGCGCCGATGCTCTCAAGCCTGGAGCTCTTCCTCATGCTGCGTCGCGGCGGGCGAAGCCTCTGACCCTGGGCAGCCCGTCGGCGACGGCGGGCGCCCTCGGGCGGCCATTCCGGGGAGACAGACTCCCGGGCTTGCCTACTTCTTCGGCAGATCCCAGCGCTTGCCCTCGCCGGTTCCGCCGAGATAGACCATGCCGTGCTTCTCTGGCGTCCAGTTCGGATCTTCGACCCACGGCCGCAGCCGCAGGATCTTGTTCTTGTCGCCGTTGACGAGGATGCGTCGCGGGTAGATTAGGTCGCCGTAGGAGAGGTCGTCGCCGTGGGCCCAGTAAAAGCCGATCCGCACCACGTAGACGGGTGGCTTGTGCATGGGATGCGGGGGCGACGGGGCGAAGATATAGCTCGGCTGGCTCGGCACCGACGCCAAGTTTGTCACTGTCACGTTCAGCAGATTGCCATCGGTGTCCCGCAATTGCGCGTAGATCTTTTCTCCGTTGCGCTTGAAATCCGCATCCTCGTCTGTCAGCGCCAACCGCACGCTGTTGGCGACTTCCTGCTTCGAGCCGTTCGCCAGGAACCAATCCAGCATCGGCTTCACCATCCGATTCGTATCCTGTAGCGGTAACGCCTGAGCGCCGGGCGTGACGGAGAAATTGTTGATCCGGCCGGCGACCTGGTCGACGAAGAGAGTGCGGCCCGCCGGTAGCTCGAAGTGCTGCCTTCCGATGGTGACATCCGGAAGTATCCAGTGATCCCCGAAGACGATCGGTCCGGTGTCGGCAATGACGTCTACGGCTACGGCGTAGTTGTTCTTGTCCGGAATGTCGCTGTGGCCGACCTGGGCGACCAAGTGGTTGACTTGCATGTAATCGCGGACGGCTTCCCCCAAGGAAATCTGGAGGCGGCGCGGGGCATGCTGGCTGGGATCGTCCATGGCAGTGGAGCGCATGAGCTGCAAACTGGTTGCTGCGAGGACGATGGCCGCGGTCGCGACGACCGCAGCCCGCGGCGGGGCCCTGGGAAAGAGGCGTCGCTTCACTCGGATGGATGTGGACGTGAAAGGACTCGTCGAGCGCGCATCCGGAGGCGCCGTCCAGGGGCTATTTTTTAGGAAGGCCCCAACGCTTGCCCTCGCCCGTCCCCCCGAGATAGACCATCCCGTGCTTCTCCGGCGTCCAGTCGGGATCCTCGACCCACGGCCGCAGGCGAAGGAAGTTGTTCTTGTCGCCGTTCACGAAGATGCGGCGTGGAAAGATCAGGTCGCCGTAGGACAGATCATTGCGGTGTGCCCAGTAGAAGCCCACTCGGACGACGTAGACAGGAGGATCGTGTTTGGGCCGCGCAGGCGATGGCGCCATGATGTAGCTCGGCTGGCTCGGCACGGAGGCCAGGTTGGTGACTGTGACGCTCAGCTGGTTGCGCGAGTCGTCCATGAGCTGGGCATAGATTTTCCCGCTGCTGCGTGCGAAGTCTGGATCCTGGTCCGTCAGCCCCAGGGTCACGCTGTTGGGGACTTCGGGCTTCCAGCCGTTCGCCAAGAACCAGTCCAGCATGGGCTTGACGAGCCGGTTTGTCTCCTGCAGTGGAAGCGCCTTCGCTCCCGGGGTGAACGAGAAGCTCTTGATCCGGCCCGCTTCCTGATCGATGAACAGGGTGCGGCCCGGCGGCAGTTCGAAGTGCTGCGTCCCGATCGTGATGGCAGGAATGATCCAGTTGTCCCAGAAAACGACCGGGCCTGTATCGGCGATGACGTCCACGGCGACGGAGTACCTGTTCTTGTCTGGCGTGTCGGTATGTCCGACTTCGGCGGGCAAGTGGTTGACCTGCATGAAATCGCGGACGGTTTCCCCGAGGGAAATCTGGAGGCGGCGCGGGGGATGCTTGCTGGGATCGTCCATAGCGGTGAGATCGAAGAAGTGGAAGGCCGAGGCGGCTACGGCGGCGGCCGCCAGGGCGATGAGAACGAAGCTTCGCATCACCATCCCTGTTGCTGCGCTAGCTTGCGCATCAGCGCTTCGTAGTAGACGACGCGGTCGTCGCCGTTCGAAATATTTCCAGAGAAGGGAATGGTGTCGGGATCGCCGCAGGTCGTCGACACCGGGATGTCGTAGAGGTTCTTTCCCGTAAAAGGCTTCTGAATCGCCGAAGCCACCTTCATTTCAGCGAAAGTTCCGGAATATTTGTCATAGACGGGCTGCACCACTTGAGTCTGTTCGAACTTGGCGATGCTGTTGGACGCGCCGCTAAGGTCGCCTGCATCCATCTTATCGAACGCGTCCTTCAGCTCGTTCGGCAGCGTCTTTCCCTCCGACGCATAACACTCCTTGAGACTCGTCCACCCATACTTCGCCTTGTACGCCGCCACCGGATAGATGTCCGTGAAGATCGCCTTGTTGGCGTCGCCCAGCGCGTGATACATGTTGTTCGTGAACGACGTGCCCGTCGCGTCGTCGAGCGGCTGCTTCCACGAGAGGTAGGAGCGCACGCCAGCCACCTGCTTCATCGCGCAGCCGCCCTGCGCCGAGACGATGGAAGCCAGCTTGACCCAGCGGTCTTGCGGATCCTGTGCGGCGACATCGGTGTAGGCCTTCGTGATGGCCTTGTTGCGTTCGATCGGGTCGTCGATCGCCGCGATCTTGCGCGTCTGGTCGTCGATGTCCTGGACCTTGGCCTTGCAGCAGGTCACGCATACGCCGGCGGCGTCGCCGTTGCCGGACTGCTGGACGGCGTTGGCGGCCTGCGAGGAGACGTCGGTCGGTTCAGTCATGCGGCTTGCCCCTCGCCGCGCAGGCCGTGCATCGCGACCACCGTCAGCATCATGGAGCGGTCGTAGTTCGGCTCCGCCACGATCTGGCGGATCTCGGGCATCCGGTGGTCGAAGTCGGTACCGTGCACCCAGGCGCACAGGGCCCATGCCATCATCTCGTTGCGGCGCTTCAGGCCGAGCCGGCTCGCCCGCTGGACTTGCTCGTGGGCGAATTCGACGGGCCCGCCCGGCGTAGACGGCGTAGCGTGATTCGAGGGAATGGCGCTCAAGGTGCGGGCGACCTCGGCGGCGAAGGTGCGCAACTGCTGCGCTTCCAGCGCCGCATATTGCGCCGGCTTGATCATGATCGGCATCTACGGGAGACCTGTCAGGCGTCGACCGAGGAATCTAACAGCCGCTCGCAGCGTCGCGGTTCCCCCCGATGGGGGTTGCCTCGGCGCCGAACAGAGCTGACCGGGGCGTTCCGTCGCGCCACAAGATGCCTCGGCGCCTTCGGGTCAGCTCGCCGGACGACCCTCAGGGCTGCGCCTCGGCGTCCTCGGGCACGTGCACCTCGGGGCGCGCATACCAGGCGCCGGCGAGCGCCAGCATCGCGCCCGCGGCCACGGGCCAGGTCCAGGTGGCGTCGACGCCCCAGGCGGGGATCGACAGGCCGAGGCCGACGGCGGCGATGAAGAAGAGCGCGCGGCCGCGGCCGGGGCGGGCGAGCAGGAGCACGGCGCCGGCATACAGC
>DASVLN010000489.1:0-2029 GCA_036384855.1 Burkholderiaceae bacterium
CGAAGATCGCGAGCATCAGCGACGCGGTGACCAGCAGCGCACCCGGCACGTCGAGCCGGCGCTCGCCGCCCGCGTGCGCGCCGGCGGGCAGCATGCGTCCGCACAGCGCCGCGACGGCCAGGCCGATCGGCACGTTGACGAGGAAGATCCAGTGCCAGCTGAGCAGGCCCGTCAGCACGCCGCCCAGCAGCACGCCGATGCTGCCACCGGCCGAGCAGACGAAGCCGTAGACGCCCATGGCCTTCGCCCGGTCGGCCTCGCTCGAGAACAGGCTCATGATCAGCGACAGCGAGATCGCCGACACCACGGCGCCGGCGACGCCCTGCACCGCGCGCGCGGCGACCAGCACCCCCTGCGTCGGCGCGAGGCCGCACGCGAACGAGGCGCCGCTGAAACCCAGCAGGCCGATGATGAACAGGCGCCGGTGGCCGTAGAGGTCTCCCAGCCGCCCGCCCAGCAGCAGGCTGCCTCCGAAGGTCAGCATGTAGGCGTTGACGACCCACGAAAGGCTCGCGTCGTCGAAGCGGAGGTCGGCGCGGATCGAGGGCAGCGCCACGTTCACGATCGTCGTGTCCAGCACGATCATCAGCACGCCCAGGCACAGCACCGCCAGCGCCCACCAGCGCCGGCGTTCGTAGTGGGGATCGTCGGGGTTCACGCGGACTCCTCGGAGGACGGACGATGGCGCGCCATTGTCCACGCCTTCGAGGCCCCGCCGCCGTCCGGGATCGCGTAGTCCGCGAGCGCTCAGGCGCGCAGGCGCACCTCGTCCAGCAGCGCGAGGTAGTAGTCCAGCGAAGGCGTGGCGCGATCCGGCACCTTGGCGAGGTCGTCCCAGCGGCGCAGGCGCACCGCGTCGTCGGCGAATGGCGAGGCCTCGAACGCGGCGATCTCGGCCGCGTCCATCGGCCCGCCCTGCTGCGCCAGGGAGTGCATCGAGGCCGGCGACAGCGCCTGCAGGTACGCGGGCTCCACTGCGGTGAGCCAGCGCTTGGCCGCGACGTGGCGGCGCACCGGCTCGTAGACCGCGGCGGGGAAGTGCGGCACCAGCACGGCGACTCCGCGCAGCTCGTGCAGGTCGTCGACGTCCTCGTGGCCGGGCAGTTCGGCCAGCGCGACGAAGTGGCCGATGTCGTGCAGCAGCGCGGCGGCCACGAGCGCCGCATCCGCCCGCGCATCCTCGGCCAGCTGCGCGCACTGCAGCGCGTGCTGCAGGGCGCTCACCGACTCGCGCCTGGCGCCCTCGTACGATTGCGCGCCGTGCAGCGCGAACCAGTGCTCGATGCGTTCGATGATGTCGGTCCGCATGGTTCTTCCCGTCACACGAGCCGCTTGCGCAGCCAGGCGGAGGCCATGTCGATGAGCATCACCGACACGACCAGCATGATCAGCACGGCGCTCGTCTTGGCGTACTCGAAGCCGCGCACCACGTCCCACAGCACCATGCCGATGCCGCCCGCGCCCACCATGCCGACGACCGAGGCCGAGCGCACGTTGGACTCGAAGCGGTACAGCGCATACGACACCCACAGCGGCGTGACCTGCGGCAGCACGCCGTACAGCACCACGTTGAGCGGATGGGCGCCGGTCGCGCGCAGCGCTTCGACCGGGCTGGGGTCGATCGTCTCGACCGCCTCGGCGAACAGCTTGCCCAGGATGCCGACCGTGCTCACCCAGAGCGCGAGCACGCCCGAGAACGGCCCGAGGCCGACCGCGGTGACGAACAGCAGCGCGTACACCATGTCGTTGATCGCGCGGAAGGTGTCGAGCAGCCGTCGTACCGGGTGACGTATCCACCACGGCGCGATGTTGGCCGCCGCCAGCAGCGCGAGCGGCATCGCGCAGACGATCGCGAGCGCGGTGCCCCACAGCGAGATCTCGAGCGTGACCACCAGCTCCGAGAGGTACTCGCGCCAGTCGCCGAACGCGGGCGGGAAGTAATCGCGCGCATAGGTCGCGATGTTGCCGCTGCCGGCGATCAGCGCGAGCGGATTCATCTCCGCGCCCTTCCAGCTGGCGGCCAGCAGCG
>DASVLN010000490.1:0-2668 GCA_036384855.1 Burkholderiaceae bacterium
AACGCGAGCACCAGCCCCGTGATGATCGCGAACAGGCGACGAAAGCGTTGCTCGTCGTCGTGCGCGAGCGCCCACGGCAGCACCGAGCTCTTGAACGAGAGGGTGGCGGTCACGGCGTCATCCCTTCCGGTTCACGGCGAACGACACCTCGGTGTAGTCCGCCGCCGCGCAGGTGTACATGACCTTGCGCAGCAGTTGGTAGGGGATCGTCTTGTCGCCCATGATGGTCACGGCCTTGGGCTTGGCGGCGTCCTCCGCGCGCGCGACCGGGCGCGCGGCGAGCTGGTCGAGCTCGGCCTTCAGGCCCGGGATCAGGTCGTCGGCGGCGGTGGCCAGGGGCGCCACGTCCGCCACCTTGCGGCCGTCGACCGTGATCTCGGTGCCGTTGACGGCGACGACCAGCGTCTCCCTGGGCGTCTTCTGAGCGGTCGATTCGGGCAGGTGCACGGTGCCGGTGGGCGGCAGCGTCTCCACGCCGGAATTCGATAGCAGGAAGAAGATCAGGATCGTGAAGACGTCGATCAGCGACACGAGGTTCATGTCGAGCTGGTTGCCGTGCCGGGCCTTGCGCGCGGCGCGCTTCTGGATCGGGGTCAGCTTCATCGCGTGGCCCTTTCCTTCAGCGGCGCACCGGCGCGTCGCCGATCGAGATCGCCGGGAACAGGTCGACGTCGACGACCTCGGTGCCGCCGTTGGCCGACTTGGTCGTGCGCATCGTGTCCATCACCTGGATCATCTCGTCGTACGGGATGTTGGGCTCGGGCAGCAGCGAGGCGGCCGTGGTGTCGGGGAAGCGCTTCTTCAGGTCGAGGAGGTCGGCGCTGAGCAGCCCGAGATCCGGGCCGTCGGCCCCGACCGGGATCGGCTGGTACAGCTGCCCGCCGTTCTTGTCGTTCACCTCGATCTTGTCGTGGCGCACGACGACCTCCAGCAGCAGGTGCCCCGGCTCGACATGCTCCAGCCCGGAGCTCCTGGCCGGCAGCGTCATGTCCACGATGGAGATGCGCGAGAACACGGCCGTCGAGAGCAGGAAGGGCACCAGCACGACGATCAGGTTGATGAATGCGCTGACCTCCAGGGCCTCTGGATGCTTGCGCAGGCGTCTGATCGGCATGTCAGGCCGCCTTGTGCTCGGGCGCCAGGCGCTGGACGAGGTTCAGGAAGCTGATCTTCGCGGCCTCGAGGCCGTCGACGATGTCCGAGGTGCGCGCCTGCAGGAACGCGTGGATCAGCAGGAACGGGATCGCGACCATCAGCGCGAACGCCGTGTTGTTCATCGCGATCGAGATCGCCGCCGACAGCAGCGAGGCCTTCTCCGACGGGTTGACCTGCGCGACCGCCGTGAACGCGTGGATGAGGCCCGTGATCGTGCCCAGCAGGCCCACCAGCGTGATGACGTTGGCGAACACGGCGATGTAGTGGGTGCGCTTCTCCAGGCGCGGCACGATCTCCATCATCCCTTCCTCCATCGCGGCGTCGATGTCGTCGCGGCGACGCGTGGACTGCAGGCGCGTGAGGCCGTTGTGGACGATCTTGCCGATCGCCGAGTCCGACGCCGCCGTCTTGCTCATGACCTCCTTCCACTGGCCGCTCTGCAGCAGCGGCAGCACCGTCGCCCAGTCGCGGCGGTTGGCGACGCGCGCGCGCTGCAGGAAGACGAAGCGCTCGATGGCGATCGACACGCCCGTGGCCATGATCAGCAGGCTGGGGTAGATGAACAGGCCGCAGTCCTGGAAGAACTTGATGGCGGAGTCGAGGGTGCTCATGGAAATCTCCGGGGAACGCTGGTGTCGGGAGTGAAACGGGAAGCCGCGCGGGTCAGTGCGCGGAGGAGGCGGATGCGGCCGTGGCGGGAGCGGGCGCGGCCGCGGGCCTGGGCGGCGCGGCGGCGGCCATGCGGGCGCGCTCGATCGAGTCGTAGCGCACCTCGCGGCGGAAGACGTCGCGGTCGATCGGCGCGAGCGCCTCGTCGATCACGCTGGCCGGCGGGCGGCCGACGAGGTCGCCGGGCAGCGGCCGCTTCCACGGCACGATGTACAGCGCCTGCGGCAGCTCGCGGTTGCCGATGATGCGGGTCGCGTCGAGGTCGGCGCGATCCTGGGCGAGGGCCGGCGCGGCGGCGAGCGCCGCGATCGCGGCGAGGGTGGCGGATCGGATCATGAGGACTCCTTGCCGGCGGCCGAGGCCGCGGAGGACGCCGGCGCTGCGGCGGGCTTGGGCAGGCGGTTCCTGAGGTCGGCCACCCACTTGGCCACCAGCGGGTCGCCCGCCGGCGTCAGCGCCAGGTAGCGCGTGTACAGCGCGAGCGCCTGCGCGGGCTCGCCGAGGTACAGATCCTCGAGCACGCCCAGGTTGACGATCGCGGTGGCGTAGTCGGGATCGAGCGCGATCGCGTGCTCGTAGGCCGCGCGCGCCTTGGCGAACTGGCCGTCCTGGCGGTAGGTGATGCCCAGCTGGTTCCACATGACGGGCTGGCGCGGATCCAGCGTCGTCGCGCGCTCCAGCTCGGCGACGGCCTCGTCCAGGCGCCCGGCGTGGCGCGCGATCAGGCCCAGGTTGGCGTGCGGGCCGGCGAGCTCGGGGTCGGACTTGGCGATCGCCTGCAGGCGCGTGCGCGCCTCGGCGTCGCGGCCGGCCTTCAGCGCGGCGAGCGCGTCGTCGAACGCGC
>DASVLN010000491.1:0-3969 GCA_036384855.1 Burkholderiaceae bacterium
GGCGCGACGGCGAGCGCGAGCGCCGCCGGCAGCGCGGCCAGCGCGGGGGTCAGGATGCGCGGACGCATCGGGCTCAGCAGCCGCCGCGCACGCCCAGGCGCCGCAGGATGAGTTCCAGCGGGCACCATTGCGTGAACGCGCTCTGCAGCAGGTTGGCGCCGACGAAGGCCGCGAGCCCGAGCCACCACGTGCTGAGGTAGAGCGGGCTGGCGGGTACCCCGAGCAGCAGCGACACGAGGATGAACGCGCCCGCGAAGGCGCGTACGAGTTGCCAGGACTTCATGTGCAAGCTCCTTCGGTGGATGCGGCGGGGGAGGGGCCGCCGGGCGGCGGCGTGGCGGACGGGCGCCGCGAGGCGACGAAGTACAGCAGCGGAATCACCACGAGGGTGAGCACCGTGCTGACGAAGATGCCGAAGATCAGCGAGATCGCGAGCCCGTTGAAGATCGGGTCGTCGAGGATGAAGAAGGCGCCGAGCATCGCGGCCAGGCCGGTCAGCACGATCGGCTGCGCCCGGGTGGCGGCCGAGCGCACCACGGCGTCGGCCAGCGGCACGCCTTGGTCGACCTGGAGGCGGATGAAGTCCACCAGCAGGATCGAATTGCGCACGATGATGCCGGCCAGCGCGATCATGCCGATCATGCTGGTGGCGGTGAACTGCGCGTGGAGCAGCGCATGGCCGGGCATCACGCCCACGATCGTGAGCGGAATGGGCGCCATGATGATCAGCGGCGTGAGGTACGAGCCGAACTGGGCGACGACCAGCAGGTAGATCAGCACCAGGCCCACCGCGTAGGCCGCGCCCATGTCGCGGAACGTCTCGTAGGTGATCTGCCACTCGCCGTCCCACTTCAGCGCGTAGCCGCGCCAGGCGTCCTGCGGCGGGTGGATGAAGTATTCCTGCAACTGGCCGCCGCCGGGGGGCGCGATGTCGCGCAATGCCGGACGCATGCGGAACACCCCGTACAGCGGGCTGTCGAGCGCGCCGGCCATGTCGGCCACCACGTAGTCCACCGGCAGCAGGTCCTTGTGATGGATCACCTGCTCGCGCAGCGTGTCGCTCGCCGTGACCAGCTCCCGGATCGGCACGAGCTCGCCGGCGCTGCCGCGCACGCGCAGCTGCAGCAGGGCGTCGAGGTCGCCCTGGCGCTCGGGCGGCAGCTGGATCAAGGCCGGTGCGGGGTACTTGCTTTCGTCGTGCAGGTAGGTGGCGGCCTCGCCGGCCAGGCCCGCGCGCAGCGTGCTCACGATCGCAGCCTGCGGCACGCCGAGCAGCGCGGCCTTGCGGCGATCGACGAGCAGCTGCGTGCGCGGCGCGGCCGCGATGCCGCTGTCGTCGGCGTCGACGATGCCGGGCGTCTTCTCGAACACGGCGCGCACGGCCTTGGCGACCGCGCGCCGGCCTTGCGCGTCGGGGCCGTAGATCTCGGCGACGATCGGCGACAGCACCGGCGGTCCGGGCGGCACTTCCACCACCTTCACGTTGGCGTCGAAGCGCCGGCCGATCGCCTGCAGGCCGGGCCGCAGCCGCATGGCGATGACGTGGCTCTGCTCGCGGCGGCGCGACTTGTCCACCAGGTTCACCTGGAGGTCGCCCACGTCGCCGCCGCTGCGCAGGTCGTACTGGCGCACGAGGCCGTTGAAGTTGATCGGCGAGGCGGTGCCGGCATAGGCCTGGTAGTCGACGACCTCGGGCTGCCGGGCGAGGTAGCTTCCCAGCTCGTGGAGCACGGCCGCGGTTCGCTCGAGCGGTGTGCCGGCAGGCATGTCGACCACCACCTGGAACTCGGACTTGTTGTCGAAGGGCAGCATCTTCAGCACGACCAGGCCGAGCGCGGGCAGCGCGAGCGCGAGGGCGATCAGCGCGAGCACGCCGCCGCCCAGAAGCGCACGATTGCGGCGTCCGCGACGCTCGTCCAGGAGCGGGCGGAAGACGCGCTCGAAGAAGGGGCCGATCCTGGCGGCGAGGCCGGTCGGCCCGCGCGCCTCGCGGGACTGCGCGCGCGCAGGGTGCTCCTTCATCCACAGCCGGGCGAGCCACGGCGTGACGACGAACGCGATCGCCAGCGACAGCAGCATCCCCATGCTCGCGTTGATCGGGATCGGGCTCATGTACGGGCCCATCAGTCCGCTGACGAAGGCCATGGGCAGGAGCGCGGCAATGACGGTGAGCGTCGCCAGGATGGTCGGCCCGCCGACCTCGTCGACCGCGCCGGGGATCAGCTGCGCCAGGCGCTTGCCGGGATGGAGCAGCTGGTGCCGGTGGATGTTCTCGACGACGACGATCGCATCGTCGACCAGGATGCCGATCGAGAAGATCAGCGCGAACAGCGACACCCGGTTGAGCGTGAAGCCCCAGGCCCAGGAGGCGAACAGCGTCGCGGTGAGCGTGAGTACCACGGCGCTGCCGACGATCGCCGCCTCGCGCCGGCCGAGCGCGAAGAACACCAGCGCGACCACCGATGCGGTCGCGAACAGCAGCTTGTGGATCAGCTTGTCGGCCTTGTCGTTGGCCGTGGCGCCGTAGTTGCGCGTCTCGGCGACCTCAACGCCTTGGGGGATCACCGTGTTGCGCAGCAGCTGCACCCGCTGCATCACCGCATCGGCCACGGCGATGGCGTTCTCGCCGGGCTTCTTGGTGACGGCGATGGTCACGGCGGGAAACTCGCCGCCCTTCGGGCCGGCGACGCCGTGCCACGCGTAGCGCTGCGGCGGCGGCGCGCCGTCACGGACCACCGCCACGTCTTTCACGAACACGGGCTTGCCGCCGCGCGCTCCGACGACGAGGTCGCCCACGTCGCGCGCGTCGCGCAGGAAGGGGCCGGCCTCCAGCGCCACGCTGCGGTCGGCGCCGAGCAGCTCGCCCAGCGGCAGGCTCATGTTCGCCGATTGCAGCGCCTGCCGCAGGTCCGCCACCGTCACTCCCGCGCCGGCGAGGCGCTGCGGGTCGATTTCCACCATCACCGCGCGCCCGGGGCCGCCGATGGTCGTGACCTCGCGCGTGCCGGGAACGCGCTTGAGATCGGCTTCCATGCTGTGGGCCACGCGCTCCAGGGCGAAGGGGCCCGTGGCCGGGTCCCGGCTGAAGAGCGTGAGCGCGACGATGGGCACGTCGTCGATGCCCTTGGGCTTGACGATCGGCGGCCCCACGCCCAGTCCCGGGGGCAGCCAGTCGGCATGCGAATGCACCGTGTCGTACAGGCGCACCAACGCCTCGGTGCGCGGCACGCCCACCTTGAATTGCACGGTCACCATCGCGACGCCGGGACGCGATGCCGACGTCACGTGTTCCACTCCAGCGATCTGCGACATCACCTGCTCGGCCGGGGTGGCGACCATCGCTTCGACGTCCTTGGCGGAGGCGCCGGGAAAGGGGATGAGCACGTTGGCCATCGTCACGTTGATCTGCGGCTCTTCCTCGCGCGGCGTCACCACCAGCGCGAACAGGCCCAGCAGCAGCGCGACCAGGGCGAGCAGCGGCGTGATCTGCGCCGCCTGGAAGCGGGCGGCGATGCGGCCGGAGATGCCGGGTCGGGTGGACATGGGCGGTGTCGTCGATGTGGTTCAGCGGCCGGCGGCTGCGGCGGCTTGCGGATCGAGCGCGATCGACTCGCCGGCGGAAACGCCGCTGAGTACCTCGACACGGTCGCCCCGTGCCGGACCGAGCCGCACCTGGCGCAGCACCGGCACGCCCTGGCCGTTCACCACATAGACTGCGGCGAGCTCTGCGCGCCGCACGACCGCGCGCGCGGGCACCAGCAGCGACGTGCGCTCGGAGGACGCCTCGGCGGCGATCCAGACGCGCGCGAAGGCGCCGGGCCGGACGCCCTGGAGGCCGGTGGGCAGGTCCAGCCGCACTTCCTGCGTGTGCGTGGCCGGATCGACCTCCGGCAGCCACTGCGTCCGGGTGGGCGTGACGCGGCGGGCGCCCGGCGCCACGCCGAGCTCCACCTGCGCCCGGCCGGTTTC
>DASVLN010000492.1:0-4470 GCA_036384855.1 Burkholderiaceae bacterium
CGCCCACGCCGCGAGCGTGCGCGCGCTGGCGGCCGACATCGCCGCCGCGCTGCGCGATTCCGAGGCCGATCGCGCGCGCACCTGCGCGCCGGCCGCGCCGCGCTGAAGGCCGCCGCCGGCGACCCGCTATGTTCGAACGCCTGCGCCGGGCCCGCGCGTCTCGAGGCTCCGCCCGCCACCTCGCCGACGCGGCGCTGGACGACGGCGTCGACGCGCTCGCGCCGCGCCTGCCGCTCGCGCGCCTGCGCGACGAGCTCGTCGCCTGCCCCGAGTGCGACGCGCTGCACGACCGTGCCGCCGGCGACGCCGAGGCCGACCGCGCCGCCTCCTGCGGCGAGGTCGCGCCCATCGGCCGCCACTATGAATGCCGCCGCTGCGGCGCGCCGCTGGGGCTCGAGCGCCACGGCGGCTTCGAGCTGCCGCTGTCGCTCGCGATGGCCGGACTGGTCGTGTTCGCCATCGCGCAACTCAACCCGGTCATGGCGATCGACATCCAGGGCCAGGTGCGCGCCACGACGCTCTGGGAGGCCGCCTGGACGCTCTACGACGACGGCGCGTGGCTGCTGTGCGGCACGGTGCTGTTCACGACGCTGGTCAACCCGCTGGTCGAGCTCGCGGCCGTCTGCTACGTGCTGCTGCCGCTGCGCTCGGGCGAGCCCGCGCCGGGCGCCGACCTCGTGCTGCGCGCGATGCGCGCGGTGCGGCCGTGGGTGATGATCGAGGTCTTCATGCTGGGCGCGCTGGTGGCGTTCACCAAGCTGTCGGCGATGGCGCGCGTCACGCCCGGGATCGGGCTGTGGTCCTTCGGCGCGCTGATGCTGCTGGTCGCCGCCTCGGCCTCGACCTTCGACCACGAGCACGCGTGGGCCGCGATCACCGCCGCGCGACGCGAGGCCCGGGCGCAGCGGGAGGCGCTGCGGCGCCACCTCGCCGACCTGTGAACGCAGGCGACGAACCCGCGCGCGCCGTCGACGCGCCGGGTTCGTCCCGGCGCCTCAGCGCCCCGCGTCGGGCAGCTCGATCTTCACCTCGAGCACCTCGAGATCGTCCTGGCGCTCGAGGTTGACCTTGATGTCGTTCGGATCGATGGAGACGTACTTGGAGATGACCGCCACCAGCTCGCGCTGCAGCGCGGGCAGGTAGTCGGCCTTGGAGCGGCCGGTACGCTCGTGGGCGAGGATGATCTGCAGCCGCTCCTTGGCGACGGCCGCGGTCTTCTTCTTCTCGCCGAGCAGGAAGGAGAACAGGGACATCGTTCACTTCCCCCCGAACAGGCGCTTGAAGAAGCCGGGCTTGGCGGCGTCGACGAAGCGCATCGGCTTGTCCTCGCCGAGGAAGCGCGCGACGAGGTCGAGGTAGGCGCCGGAGACGTCCGAGTCCTTCAGGTGGATCGCCGGCGTGCCCTGGTTGGAGGCCTGCAGCACGGTCTCCGACTCGGGGATCACGCCCAGCAGCGGGATGCGCAAGATCTCCTGGATGTCCGTCAGCGACAGCATCTGGCCGTCCTCGACGCGGCTCGGGTTGTAGCGCGTGATGACCAGGTGCTCCTTGACGGGCTCGGCGCCCTCGGCCGCGCGCTTGGTCTTGCTCCCGAGCATGCCGATGATGCGGTCGGAGTCGCGCACCGAGGAGACCTCGGGGTTGGTCACGACCAGCGCCTCGTCGGCGAAGTGCATCGCCAGCAGCGCGCCGGTCTCGATGCCCGCGGGCGAGTCGCAGACGATGTACTCGAAGCCCATCTCCGCGAGCTCCTTGAGCACGCGCTCGACGCCGTCCTTGGTGAGCGCCTCCTTGTCGCGCGTCTGCGAGGCCGGCAGCACGAACAGGTTCTCGCACTGCTTGTCCTTGATCAGCGTCTGGTGGAGGTTGGCCTCGCCGTTGATGACGTTGATGAGGTCGTAGACCACGCGCCGCTCGCAGCCCATGATCAGGTCGAGGTTGCGCAGGCCGACGTCGAAGTCGATGACCGCGGTCTTGAAGCCGCGCAGCGCGAGCCCCGACGAGAAGCTGGCGCTGGTGGTGGTCTTGCCCACGCCGCCCTTGCCGGAGGTGACGACGACGATTTTTGCCATGGGTCGGATCCTTGAGTCTTTCGGAAGATGGGTGGGTGATCGGATCAGGTCTTCAGCACGTCCATGACGAGCTTGTCGCCGTCCAGGCGCACCTGCGCGGGCTTGCCGGCGACCTCCTTGGGCAGCGGCGTGTCGCTCGTGCGGTAGACGCCGGCGATGGACACGAGCTCGGCCTCGAGGCAGGTCGCGAGGATGCGCGCCTGCGTGTTGCCCTTGTGGCCGGCGATCGCGCGGCCGCGCAGCGGGCCGTACACGTGCACGTTGCCGTCGGCCAGCACCTCGGCGCCCGGGTTGACGGCGCCGAGCACGACGACGTCGCCGCCCTTGGCGTAGACCTGCTGGCCCGAGCGCAGCGCACGCTCGACGACCAGCGTCGGCACCCCTACCGGCACCTCGACGCGCACCTCGACGGGCACCTCGCGGACGACCTCGACCTCGCGCACCACCTCGACCTCCACGGTCCGCGCGCGCGGCTGCGGCAGCGGCTCGGGCGCGGCGGGCAGGCCCGCGTCGAGCGCCGCGGCCATCTGGGCCTGGCTGCCGCCCGTGGCCATCACCGGCATCATGCGGTGCTCGCGCAGGATGCGCAGCACCTCGGCGAAATCGGGCAGGGCCTCGTCCTCGCGCAGGGCGGCCAGGTCGACGACGACGGGCTCGTGGTCGAAGAAGTTGGGCGTCTCGGCCAGCCGGGCGGCCAGCTCCTCGGCGAGGGCGGCGGCGTCGGCGGACTTCAGCGCCACGACGGCGAGCGACAGCCGGGTGTCGGTGAGTTCGAAGGCGGTCGGGGGTGGCGTCGGCGTGGCGGCCATCGGTTCCGGCGAAAAAGGTCGCGCACGGGAAGGCGCAAAGCCCCGAAGTTTACCGGCCGCGCGCGAACGCCCCACGGCCGGGCAGGCCCGGGGCCCTGCGGTATGGTCGCGGCCATGCGATCCGCGCCTCCCTCGCCCACCGCCCCGCCGCCCAAGCCCGAGCGCTGGCGCGTCGACGCCGGCCTCGCCGACGTCGCCGTGCTCGCCATCCCGCCCGACTTGTGGCGCACCCGCCGCTTCGAGATCGACTGCCGCCTCGTCGTCGCGCCGCGGGCCGGCGGCGCGCAGCACGCGATGCGCGTCGAGGTCGACGGCGCGCTCGAATGGACGCGCCGCGCCGACACGGCCAATCCCGGGCAGACCGACTCGATGGACTACCACTTCCGCCGCGAGCTGCCCGCGGGCACGCCGCTGCGCATCGTCGTGAAGACGCTGGTGCGCGGCGGGCAGCGACTCGGCCTGACGATCGAGGCCGAGGAGAACTGACTCAGCGCGGCGCGAGGCCGGCGACTTCGGCAAGGATCGAGTAGGACGCGCGCCGAGCCTCGGGATCGAAGATCGCCGAGACGACCATCAGCTCGTCGGCGCCCGAGTACTCGGCGAAGCGCTCGAGCCCGTGGCGCACGGTCTCGCGCGAACCGACGATCGAGCAGGCGAGCATGCGCTCGGCCATCTCGCGTTCCTGCGGGCTCCAGTAGGCCTCGATGTCGTCGATGGGCGGCTGCTGCGGGCCGGGGCGGCCGCGGCGCAGGTTGGCGAAGGACTGCTGGTGCGTCGTGAACAGGCGCCGCGCCTGCGCGTCGGTGTCCGCGGCGACGACGTTGACGCCGGCCATCGCGTGCGGCTTCGCGAGCTGCGCCGAGGGCTTGAACAGCCGGCGGTAGAGCGTCATCGCCTCGTCGAGCGCGTCGGGCGCGAAGTGCGACGCGAAGACGTAGGGCAGGCCCAGCGCCGCGGCGAGCTGCGCGCCGTAGAGGCTGGAGCCGAGGATCCAGATCGGCACGTCCAGGCCCGCGCCGGGCACCGCTTGCACGGCCTGGCCGGGACGCGCGGGCGCGAACAGGGCCTGCAGCTCCTGCACGTCTTCCGGGAACGTGTCGGCGGCGCGCGGGTCGCGGCGCAGGGCGCGCACGGTCGTCTGGTCGGTGCCGGGCGCGCGGCCCAGGCCCAGGTCGATGCGGCCGGGGTAGAGCGAGGCGAGCGTGCCGAACTGCTCGGCGATCACGAGCGGCGCGTGGTTGGGCAGCATGATGCCGCCGGCGCCGACGCGGATCGTCGAGGTGCCCTGGGCGAGGAAGCCGATCACCACCGACGTCGCCGCGCTCGCGATGCCCGTCATGTTGTGATGCTCGGCGACCCAGTAGCGGCCATAGCCGAGCGCCTCGCAGTGGCGCGCGAGCGCGAGGCTGTCGCGCAGCGCCTCGCCGGGGGTCGAGCCGGCGCGCACGGGCACGAGGTCGAGGACGGAAAGCGCGGGCAGCTTGGGCAGAGAGATCGAGGACATGGAGGAGGTGGCGGGAACGAAGCCGCACGATACGCCGCGCGGCCCGCGGCTGCCGCGGCCCGCCGCGAGACCGCGGGCCGCGTGG
>DASVLN010000493.1:0-4415 GCA_036384855.1 Burkholderiaceae bacterium
TGCGCGACGGACGGCGTGCCCTGCGGCGGCGCCGGCGGGCGCACGCCGGACAGCGCGGCCAGCACGGCGGCCTTCGGGCCGTCCATCACGAGCTTGCCGCCGTCGACGACGAGGATGCGGTCGACCAGCTCCAGCACCGCGGGCCGGTGCGTGACCATGACCAGCGTGCGGGTGCCCGCGGCCTCCTTGAGCTGGCGCAGGAACATGATCTCGGACTGGGCGTCCATCGAGCTGGTGGGCTCGTCCATCAGCAGGATCTGCGGACGCGTGACCAGGCAGCGCGCGAGCGCCACGAGCTGGCGCTGGCCGCCGGAGAGCAGGCCGCCCATCTCGCCGACCGGCAGCTCCCAGCCCTGCGGGTGGCCGGCGACGACGCGGTCGAGGCCCGTGATGCGCGCGACCTCGGTCAGGCGCGCGGCGTCGACCCCGGGCCGGCCCATCACGACGTTGTCGCGCAGCGAGCCGTTGAACAGGCGCGGCTCCTGCGACACGAAGCCGACGCGGCCGCGGTAGTCGGCCGGATCGATCTGGCGCAGGTCGAGGCCGTCGACCTCCACCATGCCCGAGGTCGGCTGGTAGAGGCCCGCCATCAGGCGCAGCACCGTCGACTTCCCGCTGCCGATGCGCCCGAGGATGGCGATGCGCTCGCCCGCCTGGATGCCCAGCGTGACGCCCTTGAGCACCTGCGGCGCCGGCGCGCCGTTGGCCGGCGGGTAGGAGAAGCCGGCCTCGTGCAGGCCGATGCGGCCGCTGACGTGGTGCCCGGTGATGTAGGTGCGGCCGGCCTCGCGCTCGGTGGGCTGGGCCATCAGCTTGTCCAGCGAGACGAGCGCGGCGCGCGCGCCCTGGTAGCGCGTCGCCAGGCCGACGACGCTGTTGATCGGCGCGACGGCGCGCGTCGCGTACATCACGGCGCCGATCAGCGCGCCGCCGGTGACGACGCTGTCGTGGATCAGGTACACGCCCCACACCAGCATCACCAGCGTGACCAGCTGCTGCGAGACCATGGACATGTTGCTGGTCCAGCTCGACATCCAGCGCGCCTTCAGGGCGGTCTCGGCGGCCGCTTGCGTGGCGCTCTCGTAGCGGTGGAGGAAGCGGCCCTGCGCGCCCGAGGCCTTCAGATCCTCCAGGCCCTCGACGGCCTCGACCACCACGCCCTGCAGGTCGGCCTGGTGCGCCATGTTGGCGCTCATCGCGCGTCGCAGGCCCTTCTGCACGCCGAAGGCCATGCCCATCAGCGCCGGCACGGCGAGCACCAGCACCCAGCCGAGCGGCCCGCCGATGACGAAGGTCATCGCGATGTACATGAAGATGAAAGGCAGGTCGCTCACGGCCGACAGCGTCGCGCCGGCGAAGAAGTCGCGCACGATCTCGACCTGCGCCATGTGGTGCGCGTAGCCGCCGGCGGACTCGGGCCGGTGCTCCATGCGCACGGCCAGCGTCTGGCGGAACAGCAGCGCGCCGATGATCAGGTCGGCCTTCTTGCCCGCGGTGTCGATCAGGTGGCTGCGCAGCTGGCGCGAGAGCAGGTCGAAGCCGAGCGCCATCGCCGCGCCGCCGGCCAGCGCCCACAGCGTGACGAAGGCCTGGTGCGGGATGACCTTGTCGTAGACGACCGAGGTCACGAGCCCGCTCACGAGCATCAGCACGTTGCTCAGGAGCGCGGCCAGCATCGCCGAGCGGTAGTACGGCACGAAGCGGCGGATCGTGCCCCACAGCCAGTGTCCGTTCGGATCGAGCAGCGCGCGATCCTGGGGGTCGAGTCCGGGCGCCTGCTCGGGGAACGGCGTGGCCACGAGCGTGAAGCCGAGGTACTCGGCCGACAGCTCCTCCTCCGAGGCGCGCACGACGTGGAAGTCCGGGCCCGGCATCACGACCTCGCACAGGCCGGTGTCGTCGAAACGGCGCACGAGCACGCAGGCGTCGCCGTTCTTCAGCAGCAGGATGGCGGGCAGCAGCAGCGCGTGGATGTCGCCGATCGGGCGCTTGAGGATGCCCGCGTGGTAGCCCGCCGCGCGCATCACGCGCACGGCCTGGTCCGGACCGAGCGCGCCGTCGACGGGCATGCCGTCGAGGAGCGAATCGGCCGAGCGCTCCTTGCCGTGGTGGCGCGTCACGTAGACCATCGCCTGCAGCAGCGCGTCGACGTCGACGCCCACCGATTGCAGCAGCGCCTGCGCCTGGGCCTGCGCCGCCGCGGCCTCGGCGTCGACGTCGCGCGCGGCCAGGCCGTCGGCCAGCGCCTGCAGGCGATCCTCCTCGACCTGCGCGGGCGAGCGGCCGTGCGCGCCGGAGTCGAAGCTGAGGTGAGGATCCTGGCGGGTCATGGGGGCGTCCGGTCAGGCGGCACGGGCGGCGAGCGCGAGGCGGGCGAACTCCGCCTCGAGCTCGCGCACGAAGGCGGGCACGTCGAACAGCGCCGAGGCGCGGCCGTGCTCGGCAAGGTAGCGCTTGTACGACGCGATGCGCGCCGGCTGGCCGGCGAGCTGGATCGCGAGGCGCTCGTAGTCGGCCAGCGTGTGCGTCACGAGCTCGGGCAGGCCCACGTGCGTGAGCAGGCTGCCGGCCATGCGCGAGATGTAGCTGCGGCCCGACAGCGTGAGCAGCGGCGTGCCCATCCACAGCGCGTCGCTGGCGGTGGTGCCGGCGTTGTACGGGAAGGTGTCGAGCACCAGGTCGGCCAGCGTGAAGCGGGCGAGGTAGTCGGCCGGGCTGACGCGCGGCGCGAAGCGCAGGCGTGCGGGATCGACGCCGTGCGCGGCGGCGCGGGCAAGCATGTTCTCGCGCGCGGGATCGTTGTCCGCGAGCAGCCACATCACGCTGTCGCCGGTGGCGCGCAGGATGCGCATCCACGCGTCGAACACGTCCTCGGTGAACTTGAAGTTGTTGTTGAACGAGCAGAAGACGAACTTGTCCTCGGGCAGGCCGTAGCGCGCGCGATCCGGGATCGCGCCGATCTCGCGCCGGCGGTCGCTCACCTGGTAGCAGCGGTCGAGGTAGAGCGGCTTCTCGGTGCTGTAGGGCAGCTGCTCGGGCGGCATCACGAAACGGTCGGCGATGATCCACTCGACGCCCGGGATCCCGGAGCAGCCCGGGAAGCCGAGGTAGCTCACCTGCACCGGCGCGGGCCGCATGCCGAGGATGCCGGGCCGCGCGCCGCTGGTCAGTCCCTGCAGGTCGACCAGGATGTCGATGCCGTGGCCGGCGATCAGGCGCGCCGCGGTGACGTCGTCGAAGCGGTCGATGCGCACGAGGTGGTCGACGCCGGCGACGAGGCGCCTGCGCTGCGCGCTGCCGTCCTCGCGGCTCCAGCAGAACGCGAACACCTCGAAGCGCTCGCGGTCGTGCAGCTCGAGCAGCTCGGGCACCAGCAGGCCGACGGCGTGCAGGCACAGGTCGCCCGAGAGGTAGCCCACGCGGATGCGCCCTTCCCGCTTCGGACCGGTGCGATACAGGTGCGTGGTGGGCGGCTTGGCGATGCGCTCGTAGGCGAAGCGCTGCGCCGCCAGCAGGTGGAGCGCGGGATCGTCGGTGGCGCTGAGCATGGCCAGCGGCGAGGTGCAGGTCAGCAGCTGGTTGCGCGTGACCGCCCCCACCGGCTGGTGGATCGGCCACGCGCACTGCTTCTGGCGCAGGTGCACGTAGTGCTGCAGCACGTCGGGCTGGTCGGCCTTCAGCTCGAGGCTGCGCACCATCAGGCGCTCGGACTCGGCGAAGCGGCGCTGCGTCTCCAGCATGCGCGCGGCGTTGTTCAGCGCATGCAGGCGCAGCTGCAGGTCGGGATCGTTGGCGGCATCGGCGAGCTCCGCGACACGCGTCCACTGCGCGAGCGCCTCGTCGTGGCGCTTGAGCTGCTCGAGCTGGTGGCCGCGGTTGAGCGCGGCCTGCAGGAAGTCGGGCTTGAATTCGAGCGCGCGCACGTAGGCCTGCTCGGCCTGCGCGTGGCGGCCCATGGCGGCCAGGACGGTGCCCCAGTTGAAGCACGCGACGTGGCGCATCGGCGAGTCGGTGCCGGCGATCCACTGTTCGTACAGCGTCGCCGAGGCCTCGGCGAGCCCGCGCTGGCTCAGGCCGGTGGCGCGGTCGAGCAGCTGCGCGAGCGGCATGTCCCCCGCGCGCGCCCGGGCAAGGTCGCGCTCGAGCTCGCCGTCGGCCGACGGCGGGATCATGGCGGGGGTGGCGTTCATCGCGACAGCGGTGGAGATTCGGATGCCACCGATTCTGGAGCCCGCCCGGCTCGGCCTTTAGCTCGATCAGCGGGGCCAATGCGGCCCTATTCGCATCACGGGGCCGCGCGCCGCGGCCACCCCGGCGAAGGCGCGGCGGCGGGCCGGGTCGCCACCCCGCCCGG
Source organism: Burkholderiaceae bacterium (assembly GCA_036384855.1). Lineage (GTDB taxonomy): Bacteria > Pseudomonadota > Gammaproteobacteria > Burkholderiales > Burkholderiaceae_C > Scleromatobacter. The sequence continues at coordinate 4,355 of DASVLN010000493.1, forward strand.
CCGTGGAAAAGGGGGACGGGCGCGTGCCCCGTCCCGCTTCAGCGCTTGCTGCGCTTGGCTG
>DASVLN010000494.1:0-2732 GCA_036384855.1 Burkholderiaceae bacterium
GCGCACGCGCCGGCACGGCGCCCGGCGCCAGCGGCGCGCGTCCGGCCCGCGAGCCCAGGCGGTGGGCATAGACCCAGGTGAACTCGGCGCCGAGGAGGAAGATCTGCGCCGACCAGTAGACCCAGACGACCATCGCCACCAGCGAGGCCGCGGCTCCGAAGGCCGAGGCCACCGCGCTGCGGCCGATGTACAGCCCGATGGCGGTCTTGCCGACGCTGAACAGCAGCGCCGTCGCGACCGCACCGATCCACACGTCGCGCCACTGCACCCGCGCGCGCGGCATGAGCTTGTAGATCATCGCGAACGCGACCGTGATGAAGGCGAAGCTGAGCATGAAGTCGACCGCCTGCCCGAGCGCGCCGAGGTCGGCGTAGCGGCCCCACCAGCGTTGAATGGCCGCGAGCGCCGCGCTCGCCACCAGCGAAACCATCATCAGGAAGCCGATGCCCAGGATCATCCCGAGCGAGAGCAGGCGCCGGCGCAGCCAGGCCCAGGCGCCGCCGCCGGTACCGCGGCCGGGGACGCGCCAGATGCGGTCGAGCGCGTCCTGCAGCTCGCCGATCACGGTCGTGGCGCCGACCACCAGCGCGCCGACCCCGAACGCCGTGGCCCAGAGCCCGGTCGTGGGTTTGTCCAGGCTCGCGAGCAGCGCCTGCACCGCGTGCGCGCCCTCGCTGCCCATCAGCGATTCGAGCTGGCCGAGGATCTCGCCGCGCGCCGCCTGCTCCCCGAACGCGAGCCCGGCGACCGAGATCACGATCAGCAGCAGCGGCGCGATCGAGAACATCGTGTAGTAGGCGAGCGCCGCGCCCATGCTGGCGGCGTAGTCCTCGGACCAGGCCGCCAGCGTCTCCCGCGCGAGCGACCAGGCGGTGGCGGGCTTCAACATCGCGCGATCCTTCCGATACGGGCCCCCGTATGACGCGCGGCCGCCCCGGCGAAGGGGCGACCGCGCGAAGGCGAGGGCGCTCGCCGCGTCAGTTCGACATCGCGCGCGCCTGGTCGCGCAGCGCGCGCACCTGCGCGTGGTTGCGCTTGACGCCTTCGTACTGGCGCTCGATCAGCAGGCGGATGTTGTCCGGCAGCGGCTGGTCGAGGGCGTCGCGATAGCGCTCCATCGCGGAGTCCTCGCCCTTCTCGCAGGCCTCGAGCAGCGACTTGTCGCTGTAGCCGGTCAGCGTGCCCAGCACCGAGACCCAGCCGCGATGCAGCGCGCCGCTGGCGCTGCCGCCGGTCTCCGGATCGCCGCCCAGGGCCAGCACCTGGGCGCGCAGGTCGGCGCAGGCCTGGCGGCAGTCCTCGGCGCGGTTCGTGAACAGCGTCTTCAGGTCGGCCGAATGCACGTGCTCGGCGACGTTGCGGAAGCCTCGCTCGCCGTCGTTGCAGGTCTCGATGAGCGTGTTGAGGACGTCGATGGTGTCTTGGTTGTCCATGGGATCACCTCTGTTGATTGGGGGTGGAGATACCCCCTACGGGCAGATGCCGTGCCCATGCGGCGCCTGCGCAAGCCTACAGGAAGAACTCGAAGCGCCGCGCGATCGCCTCGGCGAGCCGCTGGCGCAGCCCGCGCCGCGCCCATGCGGCCCGGTCGATCTCGCGCGCGCGTTCGAGGTCGCGGGCGAAGGTCTCCTCCATCTCGCGGCCGAGTCCGGCGTCGAGCACGACCAGGTTGGCTTCGGCGTTGTGCAGGAAGCTGCGCCAGTCCAGGTTGCTCGAACCCACCGTCGTCCACAAGCCGTCGATGACGCAGGTCTTCGCGTGCAGCAAGGTGTCGTGCAGTTCGTGCAGCCGGATCCCGGCGCGCAGGAGACGGCCGTAGTGCGAGCGCCCGGCCTGCAGCGGCGCCCAGAAATCGCTCTTGCCCGGCAGCAGCAGCTGCACGTCGACGCCGCGGCGCGCGGCGCGCACGAGCGCGCGCGCGAGCCGCCGAGTCGGCACGAGATAGGCGGTCGTCAGCCAGATGCGGTGGTTGGCGGCGTTGATGGCCGCGAGCAGCGCGCGGTAGAACGGATTGCGCCGCCGCCCCGCGTCGCAGGCCGCGACCGCGACCCGCCGCGTGCCCGCCGGGGCGATCGGCGGGAAGTAGTTCGCGCCGCGCAGCGCGCAGGTGGAGAACCGGTTCCAGTGCGCGATGAACAGGCGCTGCAGCTGCGCGACGATGGGGCCCTCGACGCGCACGTGGGTGTCGCGCCAGCCGGGCTCCACCGCGTCGTCGGAGGGGCCGTCCGAGCCGGCGACGCTCGCCAGCGGCGACGAGCCGGCCGAGTACACCGTGCTGATGTTGACGCCGCCGATGAAGCCGATGCGGCCGTCGACCACCATCAGCTTGCGATGGTCGCGCAGGTGCAGCGCGCGGCTGAACAGCGTGCCCAGGCGGCGCAGCGGGTTGTATTCGCACACGCTCACGCCGCCGGCGCGCAGCTCCTCGAAGTACCGGCCGGGCGTGGCGAGCGAGCCCAGGCTGTCGTAGAGAACGTTCACGCGCACCCCGGCGCGCGCCTTGTCGACCAGCCGACGCGCGAACTCCTCGCCGGGGCCCTCGGCCTCGAGGATGTAGCTCTCCAGATTGACGTGGTCGCGCGCACCGTCGATGGCCGCGAACATCGCCGCGTAGGTGCCGGGGCCGTCCTGCAGCAGGTCCACGCGGTTGCCGGCGACGAGCGGCTCGTCGAGCCCGGCGACCAGCGCATGCGCGTGCGCCGGATCGGCCGCCGTGCCGGGCGGGAACGCGG
>DASVLN010000495.1:0-4224 GCA_036384855.1 Burkholderiaceae bacterium
CGTCCTTGGTCGTGGCCACGAGCTCGCGCTCCACCAGTCCGCGCACGAGGTTGCTCGCGGTCGACTGGTGCACCGCCATCGCCTCCGCGAGCGCGCGCACGCCCAGGCCGGGGCGGTCGCGCACGAGGCTGAGCGCCCAGACCTGGGCTCCGCCCATGCCGACCGACTTCTCGACCTGCTGGAAGTGCGTCTTGACGGCGTTGAAGACCTGCCGGAACTGGCGCAGCACCCGGACGGCCCGGGCGTCGTCGTCGACGTCGCGGGCACTTTCGGCGGGGAGGGTCTGGCGGCGAGCGGGCATGCGTCGATGATGCGGGCGGTAGACCGGCGCCCGCCGGGCGGCGAGGCCCGGCGCGCGGCGCGCAAAAAAAAGGACGCCCGGGTGGGCGTCCCAAGCTAGGTGGTCACCCAGCGCTCCCGAAAGCGGCCGGCGCACCACACGCCGGCCCACACACACTCGGTCATCAATGCGAGGGGTACACGATGTCCGCGCGGCGGTTCTGCGCCCACGCCGCTTCGTCGTGACCCGTCGCCTTGGGCTTTTCCTTCCCGTAGCTCACCGCTTCCATCTGTCCGGACTTGGCGCCGACGAGCTGCATCGCCGAGACCACCGCCTGCGCGCGGCGCTGGCCCAGGGCCAGGTTGTATTCGTCGCTGCCGCGCTCGTCGGTGTTGCCCTCGACGCGCACGTGCACGTCCGGGTGCTTGGCGAGGTAGTCGCCCTGCAGCTCGATCACCGCCTTGTCGTCGCCGATGAGCGTGCTCTCGTCGAAGTCGAAGAACACGCTGCGCCGCTGCGAGATCGGGCTGTTCGGATCCAGGTAGGCCGCGAGCGCCGTCGCCTGCGGGGCCGGCGTGGTGGCCGGCGCGGGCGTGTGGGTGGTGGTCGTCGTCGAGCTGGACGCGGTCGTCGGGGCGGGCGGCGCCACCGGCTTGCTCGCGCAGGCGGCCAGGGCGGCGACAGCCACCGGCAGGACGATCATCCCGGCGCTGCGGACGGCGCGGGCGGCGAAGGAGGGACGGTCGAGTTCGGCTTGGGACATGACGAGGTGGCCGCTCGGGGCGGCTGGTTGACGGACACTCCTCGACAATACCAGATACATTTGTGCAAATCTATTGCGTGCCTTGCGGCGGGCTTGCGTGTCTCTCGTCCGTACGAACCGCCGGGTGTGTGGAGCTTGCCCGGCGGGTGCCGGCCGCGCCCATGGGGGGTGGAGTGAGCTGCGGACGATTGGTTCCGTGAATTCCCGGCCCTGCGGCACGCCCGTGGACGTGGCCGGGGCGCGCCCGCGGCGACGAGCCCGCGGCCCGGTCAGTCGCTGCCCGGGCCGCTCGGTCCGTCCTCGCCCTCGAGCCAGCCGCCCCGGAAGCCCGCGCGGCGCAGGCCGCGCACGAGTTCCTCGTCGCGACGCATCAGGCGCCAGGGCAGCCCGGTGAGGAAGTTCTCGATCATCAGCACGACCGGCCCGCTGTTGAGGGCGAAGCGCCAGGGCGAGATCCAGCCCGGCGGGCCGTCGGCGTCGTGCCAGGTCGGGTTGAACGAGTTGCCGGGCCGGTAGGTCTTGTGGGCGTGCACCATGCGTGCGATGTGCTGCATGGTCGGCACGACGACGTCGGGCGCGAAGGGCAGCGAGGCCACCGAGGCGTAGGGCGCGACCGTGCCGTCGTCCGGACCGTAGGGCGCGCCGCGGGCGGCGTAGCCGAGGAGCTTTCGCTTGCGCCCGCCGACCACGACGTCGCGCGGCCCCGGCCCGTCGCAAGCCGACAGGCCCCAGCAGTTGGCGCAGTAGCCCTTGAAGTGCTTGGGGTTGCGGATCGCGTACTCGCGGTGCACGAGGGTCGCGCGGCGGCTGTTCTCGAAGTAGTCGATGCCGTGCGCGCGCATGAAGTCGTCCTGGATGCCGCGGAAATCCACCCACATGTGCGAGTACTGGTGGATGAACAGCGGCCCGGCCGTCAGGTGCGAATGCCCGTAGATCGTGCGCCACTTGTAGCCGCCGACGAACTTCTCCCAGCACGCCGCGCTGGCCGGCCGTTCGCTCGCGCCGAGGGCGAGCATCAGCATCAGCAGCCCCTCGTTGTAGCCGCTCCAGCGATAGCGCAGGAAGCCGCGCTCGGGCTTCCAGCCATGGCACAAGGCGTCGTCGCCGTTCTGCATCCAGGCCCAGTCGACGCGCGCCACGAGCGCGTCGGCGCGCTCGCGGATCTCGCGTTCGTGGCCGCTATCGCGGTCGAAGTACAGCCGCGCGATCTTGAACCCGGCGACGAGGAAGGTGGTGTCGATGCTCGAGAGCTCGCTGTTCCACGTGCGCCGCCCGGTGTGCATGTCCAGGAAGTGGAAGTAGAAGCCGCGGTAGCCGGTGGAGTCGGGACGGCCGTCCATGTCCGCCTCGTGGAAGAAGCGCAGCGTGCGAAGCGTGACCGCGATCGCCTGCAGGCGCGTCATCCAGCCGCGCTCCACGGCGATCGGGTAGGCGGTCAGCGCGAGGCCGACGGCCATGATGCTGCAGGGGCTGTCCGGCTGGGTGGAGTCGAGCACGAGGCCGCTTGCCGGATCCGTGCCCTGCTCGAAGTAGCCGAAGGCATGGCGCTGCGCGCGCGCCATCAGCGTGCCCACGTCGACGTCCGGATCGTCGACCGCACCGACGTCGGGGCGGTGCTCGTGGTGATGCGTCAGCTTGTCGAATTTCGGGGTCGCGGTGTGGCGATGGTGCATCGGGCGTCGGGGATGACGGAGCGCGGCGGAGGCCGATCGCTGCCGGGCAGAGCGCGCCTCGGCACTCGGCGTGCCCACCTCCGCGAAGGTCGCCCGGCGGCCTTGCGCACTGCCCGCGGCGCCGGCCCCCAGCGCGACAGCTTGCCTTCAGTCCGACGAGGGAAAACACCCGCGCCGGGGCCGTTCTCGCGTCGAACAATGAAGTCGGAACTTTCGCTCGCATCGAGCTCCGCGCCGCGCGCGCAGTGTCCGCGGCGGGCGAAGTCGTCCGGCGTCGACGACGACGGGCGGCCCCTCCCGAGGGGATGTTCCGGGGTGAAACTTTGGGGGCCGGCGTCCTGGGACGACCGGCCCTTCTTTCGCCTCGCGCCGATCGCCCTCAGCCGCGATGCTGCGCGTCGTGGCGCTGGCGCCGGATGCGGACGCTCTGGTGGTTCTGCGCGCGCGCCACGCGGGTCTGCTCGCCGGCGCCGACGCGGCCGTCGCGGCCCGCCCGGTATTCGGCCTTGTCGACGCGCGCCTGGCCGTTCTCCAGCCTCGCGGACTCGTGCTTCGTGAGGCTGCCGTCGCGCACGCCCGCGGCGATGCGCTTTTGCTGGTTCACGTCGCGCTGTGCCTCGGCCTGAGCGCGCTGGGAGGAGGCCGACATCGGATTGCCCTCGACGCCATTGTGCGTGGCCGTGGCGATGTCGCGGCCGGCCTTGTCCTGCGCCGCGTTCAGCCGTGCCTTGTCGGCAGCCGACAGCGTGCCGTCGCGCATCGCCCTGGACTGCAGCTTGTCGACGTGCGCTTCGTCGCGCTGGAGCAGGGCGTCCTCGCGGGGGGTGATGCTGCCATTGCGCAAGCCGTTCTCGATGCGCTGTTCCTGGTTCGCGTCGCGCTGCACGCTGCCCGCGGCGGTCGCCTGTGCGCAGGCGCCGAAGCTCGCGCCGAGGGCGGCGCCGGCGACGAGGGCGGTCATGAGGAAGGTGCGGTCCATGGTGTGTGATCCTGTTCCTGAGAGTCGTTGATCGGTGGACGGGAACGCGCGTTTCGTACGGGTTCAACGGGCTCCGCCAAGAGGGAGTTGACCCGGCGACCCCGACATCACCTGCGGATGCACGCGCTTGACGAAATGGAAACACGGCTGCGCAGCCACCCCGCGCCCGCGGAGGGCAGGCGGCGACCGCGGGCCATGGGTTCCAATACGGGCATGCCCACCGACGACGACATCGACCGCCGCCTGACCGACCTCGAGGTCAAGGCCAGCTTCGCCGAGGACACGCTCGACGCCCTCAACGAGGTCATCCTGCGCCAGCAGCGCCAGATCGAGCTGCTGCTGCGCGAAGTCGCGACCCTGAAGGACCGCGCACCCGACGCGGGCGCCGCCGGCGCGGGCGACCGCGACCCGCGCGAGGAGATCCCGCCGCACTATTGATCGCGCGCACACCGGATACGGGCAGGCGTATGCCCGCCCCGCGACGCTTCAGGAGCGGTCGGAGGCGATTGCGACGGCGCCCTGGTGCGCG
>DASVLN010000496.1:0-3282 GCA_036384855.1 Burkholderiaceae bacterium
CGGGGCGGCCGCGGGCGGCGCCTCGACCGCCTCGGGCACCGGCTCGACGACGCCGGCCGCCGGCGCGGGCGCGCCCGTGAAGACGCGCTTCAGGAACTCCAGAGGCGCCGACGGCGCGGGCGGGGGTTCTGCGGCTGGTCCCGCGGGGCTTGCCGCCGGGTCGGTTTTCTTGCGGAAGAAGCTGAACATGGGCGGGGAATTCCGAGGCAGCGGCCGGCGCCCGCACGGGCCCGGAGCCGTCGCGCACGCCGGCGCGGAGACGTCGACAGGTCGGGCCGCGCCTGCGACGCGCAAGCCCGCCCGAAAATTTTTCGACATTGTGCCGCCAACCGCTTCCCAACCGGCAGAAAAGTTTCGTACAATGGCAGGCTTGGCGCTTTAGCTCAGCCGGTTAGAGCGACGGAATCATAATCCGCAGGTCCGGGGTTCGAATCCCTGAAGCGCCACCAGATCCTCGAGCCGTTGATGTCACGTCAACGGCTTTTTTCTTGGGGCTTCGGCGGACGCGGCGGGCAACGGATCTCGCGGATACTCGACGGACATGCTTCCCCAACGAATTGGCCGCTACGACGTCTGCGCCGAGCTCGGGCGCGGGTCCACCAGCATCGTCTACAAGGGCGTCGACCCCCAGAGCCGGCGCTTCGTCGCGATCAAGACCCTGCAGCGCGACGGCTCGGACGAAGAGGCCGACGCCGACACGATCCTGCGCCGCTTCCGCAACGAGGCGCGCACCATCGGGCGCCTGCGCCATCCGGGCGTCGTCGCCGTCGACGAGTTCGGCGAGGACGGCCTGCACAGCTGGATCGCGATGGAGTACGTCGAGGGCCGCAACCTCGACGACGTCCTGCTGCGCAGCCCGGTGCTCGGGCAGGAGCGCGTCCTGGCGATCATGGACGAGCTCCTCGACGCCCTGGGCTGCGTGCACCGCGAGGGCATCTGCCACCGCGACGTGAAGCCGGCCAACATCATGGTGACTCCCGAGGGGCGGGTGAAGCTCACCGACTTCGGGGTGGCGCGGCTGCGCGACCTCGGCCTGACGCGCGTGTCGTCGGTGATCGGGACGCCGGCGTTCATGGCGCCCGAGCAGTTCACCGGCGGCGCGCTCGACCACCGCGCCGACCTGTTCGCCTGCGGCGTCCTCGCCTACCTGCTCCTGAGCGGCCGCCGCCCGTTCTCCGGCGCGCCGGCCGCGGTGATGCACCAGATCCTGCACGAGGAGCCGCCGCCGCTGAGCGATGCCGGCGGCGGGCTCGTCGGATCGGCGTACGACGACGTGATCGCGCGCGCCCTCGCCAAGCGGGCGGACGCACGCTTCTCGTCCGCCGAGGAGATGCGCGCCGCGCTGCGCGATGCGGCCAGGCGAGCCGCTGAATCGCCGCTCGCGACGATCGTGCGGACGATGGTGCAGGACGTGGGCAGCCGCCCCGGGCCCGGCGGCGACCGGCCGCGCGACGAGCGCGCCGATCCGTCTCAGCCCGGCCCGTTCGGCCGGTAGCGGCACTCGAGGCGGTCGCCCCGGTAGATCTCGAACGGCAGGTCGCCGATGCGCAGCTCGCCGCGCCGGCGTTCGACCAGGCGCGAGAGCGCGGCGGCGCCGGGCAGTGCCGTCATCAGCTGCTCGCGGGCGCGGAAGATCTGCATGTTCAAGTGCGTCGTCTCCATGCCCAGCATGCGCGAAAGCTCGGCGCTGCTCAGCCAGCCCTGGGCGCCCGGCTCGAGGCCGCGCTCGCGATCGGCCATGCGCCGGCGCGCGAGCGTGGCGAGGCAGTAGTGATGGCTGCGCTCGCCCAGGTCGGTGCGCGTCGCGCCGTCGCGCAGCTCCAGGCAGGCGTGCTCCTCGTCCAGGCTCAGGCGCATGACGAGCCACGGCGCCTCGGGCTCGTCGGCCACCTCCGAGACCTGGGTGTCGTCCATCGCCGCCGCGGCGACGAAGCGGTGCAGGCCCGCGGCGCCGACCTGCACGCGGTCGCCATCCTTGAGCGCGCGCGTCTCGCCGTTGTGCTCCAGCATCCACAACCCCGGCCGCGCCTGGTAGACGCACAGCTCCGGCGCCTCGCTGCTCGGGAGCAGGTTGTGCGGCGCCAGCACGATGACGGGCTGGCGGGAATCGGGCGGCACGAGTGCGTCCACGGGCGCGTCGACGTCCTGCACCCGCCAGGCGACGCCGGTGCCGCGGCCCAGGCGAACCTCCGCGCCGACCGCGAGCGGGAACGGCTCGCCGGGCACCAGCACCTGTCCGTCGACGAAGGTGCCGTTGCGGCTGTGGTCGGAGAGCATCCAGCGCCCGTCGCGCCAGCGCGCGACGGCATGCATCAGCGAGATGCCGGGGTCGTCCAGCGCCGTGTCGGCGCGCAGCGCGTTGCGGCCGAACACGTGCTCGGCATGAAGCACCACGCGTTCGCCGGTGCGGGGATCGAACAACGTACCCATGGAAGCGGCTCTCCGCGCCGGCGGACGCACCGGCGCAGGCCGAAGTGTAGTGCCCCGGCCTCGTGCCGCCGGGCAGGCGCGACGCACGCCCCGGGCGCCGGCCCGCGCCTCGCGGCCTGCGTTATGCCCCGTGATGGATCCGCGCGGCGCGCCGTCGCAACATTCGTCCCATGCCACCCGCCGGAGCGATCCGCGAAGACGGTGGCACCACGACGAATCCGAGGAGAAGCCATGTTCCACACCCCGATCGAATCCCGCGCCATGAGCAAGCAGCCGCTGCAGTTTCCCGCCCCGATGGATCTCTGCCGCGACCAGGCCCCCGCCACGATGGACTGCCAGGGCCTGCGCCTGGCCGCCGAGGTGCGCCGCTCGTCGTCGGGACAGGCGTTCCGGCCGGCGTTCGCGGCCGGCGACTGGCGCGTGTTCGCGAGCTTCTGCGTCGCCCGGCGCCTGCCGGCGGACCACCGCGTGCTGATCCCCGGCCGCCCCGACCGCACGCTGCGCTTCGTGGTCGAGGGCAGCCTCTGGCAGGAATCGGTGGAATCGACGCCGGACGCCTCGGGCCGTCCCCGACTGCTGATGCCGGGCTCGATCGTCGGCGAGGACAGCCTCTTCCTGGACGCGCCCTGCGACCTCGACGTGCGCACGCTCGAGGCGTCGCTGGTCCTCGAGCTCACGCTGCCGCGCCACAAGGAGCTGACGGCGGCCTGCCCGGAGATCGGCTTCGAGCTGCTGCGCGCGGCCGGCGCGGTGATCGCCGCGCGCGGCCGGACGTCCGGGCTGCGCGCCGAAGTCGCGACGAACTGAGCCGCCCGGCGCCATGGCGACGCAGGTGCTGGGCCTCGTGGGCGA
>DASVLN010000497.1:0-9511 GCA_036384855.1 Burkholderiaceae bacterium
GATGTCCACGCCCTTCATCTCGACGTAGGCCTGCTCGACGCCGAAGTTGTCGGCGGGGTTGGAGGACTTGTCGGACTCGGTGGCGGGGCTGTAGTAGTTGGTCATCAGCACGGCGTTGACGTCCACGCCGTCGACCTTCATCGCCTGCGCGAGCTGGAACTCGCCGTAGAAGTCGCACTCGTTGCCCAGGCGGTACTTGAGCTCGCCGATGCCGTAGCACTGGCGCGAGTGGCCGGATTCGGTGGTGGCGGCGGGGCCGCCGCGCATGTAGCCGGTCCAGTCGACGGCGTGGGCGGCCGAGGCGCACAGCAGGCCGCCGAGGCAGGCGACGCTCGCGCGGAGGACGGCCGTGGTGCGGGGGACGAAGCTCATGGGTGGGTCTCCTTGTGATGATGTGTCGGGCAGGACGTCCGCCGGCCGCTCGGGGCGGGCAAGGCTTCGCCCTGCACGCTGGTCCTTCGCGGCGTCCGACGGTTGGAAAGACGGCCCGCGCCCTCTTCGCGCACGCGGTACCGGTGGGCGCCTGGCTATGGCGCCGGACGACGCGCCTCGTGGGCGCCGCATGCCCTGAACCTTATACGGTTGCAGGTATGCATGGTGTTCCTCTTTATCTCTGTTGCCGCGAGCCGACAGGCCGCGGCCGCTACTTGTTCTTGTTGTAGACGTCGACGCAGACGGCGGCCAGGAGCACGATGCCCTTGATCACCTGCTGGTAGTCGATGCCGATGCCGATGATGGACATGCCGTTGTTCATCACGCCCATCACGAACGCGCCGATGACCGCGCCCAGCACCTTGCCGACGCCGCCGGAAGCCGACGCCCCGCCGATGAAGCAGGCCGCGATCACGTCGAGCTCGAAGCCGAGGCCCGCCTTGGGCGTGGCGGTGTTCAGGCGCGCCGCGAAGACCAGCCCCGCGAGCGCCGACAGCACGCCCATGTTGACGAAGGTGAGGAACGCCAGGCGCTCGGTCTTGATGCCGGACAGCCGAGCCGCCTTGGCGTTGCCGCCCAGCGCGTAGATGCGCCGGCCGATCGTGGTGCGGCGCGCGACGAAGTCGTAGACCAGCATCAGCGCGAACATCACGACCAGCACGTTGGGCAGCCCCTTGTACGACGCGAGCAGCCACGAGAACCACACGATCACCGCCGCGAACGCGAGCTGCTTGGCGAGGAAGAACGCGCCCGGCTCCTCCTCCATGCCGTGCTTCACGTGCGACGCGCGCTCGCGCAGCTTGACGACGAACAGGGCGAGCGCGACCAGCACGCCGATCGCCAGCGAGCTCAGGCGCAGCGTCTCGCCGTTGAGGAAGTCGGGAATGAAGCCCGAGCTCAGGAGCTGGAACGTGTCGGGGAACGGCCCGATCGACTGGCCGTCCAGCAGCGCCAGCGCAAGCCCCTTGAAGATCAGCATGCCGCCCAGCGTGACGATGAACGAAGGGATCTTCAGCCACGCGACGAACGCGCCCTGCGCCGCGCCGATCACGCCGCCCGCCACGAGGCAGACGGCGCTCGCGGCCACGAAGTTCCAGTTGTAGTTCACCATCAGCACCGCCGCCAGCGCGCCGATGAAGCCCGACACCGAACCCACCGAGAGGTCGATGTGCCCGGCCACGATCACCAGCAGCATGCCCAGCGCCATGATGACGATGTAGCTGTTCTGCAGGATCAGGTTCGTGAGGTTCAGCGGCCGGAGCAGCGTGCCGTTCGTCATGAACTGGAAGAACACCATGATCGCCACGAGCGACAGCAGCATGCCGTACTCGCGCACGTTGTTCTTCAGGAAGCCGGCGTAGGCGCGGCGCTCGGGCGTCGCGGCGGCGGGCGTGGTCATCTTGTCGTCCATGGTGGTCATCGACCGTCTCTTCTCAAATGAGGCCCTGCTTCACGATCGCGCGCATGATCTTCTCCTGCGACGCGTCGGCGGAGGCGAACTCGCCCACGAAGCGGCCTTCGTTCATCACGTAGATGCGGTCGCACATGCCCAGCAGCTCGGGCATCTCGGACGAGATCATCAGGATGCACTTGCCCTCGTCGGCCAGCGCCGCCATGATCGAGTAGATCTCGAACTTGGCGCCGACGTCGATGCCGCGCGTGGGCTCGTCCAGGATCAGCAGCTCGGGCTTGGCGAACAGCCACTTGCCGAGCACGACCTTCTGCTGGTTGCCGCCCGACAGGTTGACCGTGTGCTGCAGCACGTCCGGGCAGCGGATGTTCAGCCTGCGGCGATAGTCGGCCGCGGCCGCGAACTCGGCGCCGCCGTCGATCACGCCCTTGTCCGAGACCGCCTTCAGGTTGGCCAGGCTGATGTTGTGGCGGATGTCGTCGTCCAGCAGCAGCCCGAGGCTCTTGCGATCCTCGGTGACGTAGGCGATGCCGTGGCGGATGGCCTTGGTGATCGTCGAAACGTCGATCGGCCGGCCGTTCATCAGCACCTCGCCGCGGATGCCGTGGCCCCAGGCGCCGCCGAACACGCTCATCGCGAGCTCGGTGCGCCCCGCACCCATCAGGCCCGCGATGCCGACGATCTCGCCGCGCTTGACCTTCAGGCTGACGCCCTTGACGACCTCGCGATCGTGGTGGATCGGGTGCTGCACGTGCCAGTCGCGCACCTCGAGGACCACCTCGCCCGCATCGGGCGCCATGCGCGCGCGCGGCGGGTAGCGGTCCGCGAGCTCGCGGCCCACCATCGCGCGGATGATTTGGTCCTCGCTCACCGGCCCGGCGCGGCAGTCCATCGACTGCACCGACGCGCCGTCGCGCAGCACCGTGATCGAGTCGGCCACGCGCGAGATCTCGTTGAGCTTGTGCGAGATCAGGATGCACGCGATGCCCTGCGCCTTCAGCTCGAGCAGCAGGTCGAGCAGCGCCTGGCTGTCGTGCTCGTTCAGGCTCGCGGTCGGCTCGTCGAGGATCAGCAACCGCACCCGCTTGGCGAGCGCCTTGGCGATCTCCACGAGCTGCTGCTTGCCCACGCCGAGGTTGGTGACGAGCGTGGACGGCGACTCCCTCAGGCCCACCTTGGCGAGCAGTTCGCGGGTGCGCCGGTGCGCCTCGGCCCAGTCGATCAGGCCCCGGCGCGCCGGCTCGTTGCCGAGGAAGATGTTCTCCGAGATCGACAGCAGCGGCACCAGGGCGAGCTCCTGGTGGATGATGATGATGCCGAGCTCCTCGCTGTCGGCGATGCCCGTGAATCGGCGCTCATGGCCGTCGAACAGGATCTCGCCGGAGTAGCTGCCGTGCGGGTACACGCCGCTCAGCACCTTCATCAGGGTCGACTTGCCGGCGCCGTTCTCGCCCACGATAGCGTGGATCTCGCCAGCGCGCACCGCCAGGTCGACGTTGTCCAGTGCGACCACGCCGGGGAACGTCTTGCGGATGCCGCGCATCTCCAGGATCAGGCCGGCGGCCTCGGTCGTGGCCATGCGCCTGTCGAGGACGGATTCAGCAGCGCTCATGAACGAAGGGACTGGTTGGATTTCAAGCAAAGGGCGAAAGCGCCCGGCCGGCGACCCGCCGGCCGGAGGCCGTCATCTCACTTGATCTGCGACTCCTTGTAGTAGCCGCTGTCGACGAGCACGTGGTGCCAGTTCGACTTGTCGACCAGCACCGGCTTGAGCAGGTACGACGGCACGATCTTCACGCCGTTGTTGTAGGTCTTGGTGTCGTTGATCTCGGGCTGCTTGCCGCCCAGCACCGCGTCGACCATGCCGGCGGTGACCTTGGCAAGTTCGCGCGTGTCCTTGAAGATCGTGGTGGTCTGCTCGCCCGCGAGGATGGACTTGACCGACGGGATCTCGGCGTCCTGGCCGGTCACGACGGGCATCGGCAGCTTCGGGGTGCCGTAGCCCACGCCCTTGAGCGAAGAGATGATGCCGATCGACAGGCCGTCGTACGGCGAGAGCACCGCGTCGACGTGGGCGTTGGTGTAGTAGGCCGACAGCAGGTTGTCCATGCGGGCCTGGGCGACCGCGCCGTCCCAGCGCAGCGTCGAGACCTTGTCCATGCCCATCTGCTTGGAGCGCACCACCAGCTTGCCGGAATCGATGTAGGGCTTGAGCACCGACATCGCGCCGTTGTAGAAGAAGAACGCGTTGTTGTCGTCCGGGGAGCCGCCGAACAGCTCGATGTTGAACGGGCCCTTGGCCGTCTTCAGCTTGAGCGCGTCGACGATGGAAGTCGCCTGCAGCACGCCGACCTGGAAGTTGTCGAAGGTGGCGTAGTAGTCGACGTTCTTCGAACCCTTGATCAGGCGGTCGTAGGCGATGACCTTGACGCCCTTGTCGGCCGCCTTCTGCAGCACGTTGGACAGGGTCGTGCCGTCGATCGAGGCGATCACCAGGACCTTGTCGCCCTTGGTGACCATGTTCTCGATCTGCGCGAGCTGGTTGGGGATGTCGTCCTCGGCGTACTGGAGGTCGGTCTTGTAGCCGCGCGCCTGCAGCGTCTTGACCATGTTGTCGCCGTCGGCGATCCAGCGCGCGGAGGACTTGGTCGGCATCGCGATGCCCACGGTGCCCTTGTCCTGCGCCTGGGCCGTGCCCAGGGCTGCCACGCCGATGGCCGCCGCGGCCAGCATCGTCTTGAGGAATGTCACTTGGTCGTCTCCAGAAGTCGGCCGGCGGTCGTGCCGCGCGGCTCGGGTTTTAGAACGGGTGGATCCGCATCGAGGACGGCTCCCACGCGCCGCCCGCCGCGTGCGGGCGAGCCGCCCGCGCCGGGTCTCGATGGGCAGGATGGTACGAACGGCAGAGATAACTTCCTAATAGATTTTTGGTGTCTTGCCATATACATTCGAACATCGCTCATCGCCGTTCGCCCGCCCGCGAGCCCGCCCACCGCCATGTCCACCACCACCGACACCCACTGGTTCATCCGTGCCCGCCTGAAGACGCGCCAGCTGCTGCTGCTCGTGGCGATGGAGGAGGAGGGCAATATCCACGGCGCGGCCGAGATCCTGAACATGACGCAGCCGGCGGCGTCGAAGCTGCTGAAGGATCTCGAGGACATGCTCGAAGTGCGCCTGTTCGACCGCCTGCCCCGTGGCGTGCGCCCCACGTGGTACGGGGAAACCATGATCCGCCATGCCCGCATGGCGCTCGCCAGCCTGAGCCAGGCGCACGACGAGATCGACGCCCTGAAGGCGGGCCGCTTCGGCTCGGTCAGCATCGGCGCGATCACGGCGCCCGCGATCACGCTGCTGCCCGACACCGTCGCCCAGGTGAAGGCGGCGCATCCGTCGCTGCGGGTGAACGTGCAGGTCGAGACCAGCGACGTCCTGATCGAGCGCCTGAACCAGGGCAAGCTGGACATGGTCGTCGGCCGCCTGTTCGCACGCCACGACAAGAGCGACCTGCGCTACGAGCCGCTGGTGGAGGAGCCGGTCGCCGCCGTCGTGCGTCCAGGGCATCCGCTGATCGAGCGCTCCAGCCTGAAGCTGCGCGAGCTCCAGGGCCACGGCTGGATCGTGCCGCCCGGCGGCAGCGTGCTGCGCCATCGCTTCGAGCTGATGTTCCAGGAGGACGGCCTGCCTGGGCCGACGGACCTGATCGAGACGACGGCGCTGCTGTTCATGACCAAGATGCTGGAGCAGAGCGACCTGATCGGCATCGTCGCCTCCGACGTCGCGCTGTACTACCAGGATCACGGCCTCGTCTCGATCCTGCCGGTCGAGCTGCCCTGCAAGATGGACGCCTTCGGCCTCATCACGCGCACCGACCGCCTGCTCGCGCCCGCGGCCAAGGTCATGCTGCGCGCGCTGAAGGCGACGGCCAGCGAGGTCTACGGGGCGAAGCTGGACGTCGAGGCCCCGGACGCGTAAGCCCTACGCGGGCCTCGCGGCGGCGACGACCCAGCCGCGCACCGGCAGGCCGGCCTCGCGCCGCAGCGTGGCATCCGCCATCGACAGCACCTCGAGCCCCGCGTCGGCCATCACCCGTCGGACGTAGGCGGCCGCGTGCGCGTATCGGCCGCTCGTGCCCAGCACGTAGCCTCCGGGCGCGCCCTCGGCCGCGGCTTCGAGGGTGAACGCCAAGCGGCCGCCGGGCCGCAGCGCCTGGCCGGCGGCGCGCGCCGCGTCGCGCAGGTCGCCGAAGTAGAGCAGCGTGTCGGCGCAGGCCAGGATGTCGAACGCACCGCGGCGCGCGTCGAGGAAGCGGACGAGCTCGTCCTTGTGCAGGGTGTCGTACACGCCCCGCGCGGCCGCCTTGTCGAGCATCGCCTGCGACAGGTCGACGCCCACCAGCGTCCGCGCCTGCGCGCGCAGCAGCGGCCCGCACAGGCCGGTGCCGCAACCGAGGTCGGCGACGACGAGCCGGCCCGCGGGCGGCGGCAGCACGGCGTCCAGGGCCTCGGCGACGAGCTCGGGCCCGCGGTAGCCGAGCCGCGCGAGGTTGGCGTCGAAGCTCTCGGCGAAGCGGTCGAAGACCTGCTCGACGTAGCCGTCGCTCGCGCGGGCCGGCGTGTTCCGCCCCAGGCAGGCCGCCAGATGGTGACGCGCGATCTCGTTGTCGGGCTCCTCGGCGAGCCACGCGCGGTAGATCTCGGCCGCCCGCTCGCGCTCGCCGGACAACAGCAGCGCGCGGGCGTAGAAGTCGCGCCGACGCTCGCTCGGCGACATCCGTTGCATCGCCTTCAACGACGCCTGGAAGCCCTCCTCCACGGCGCCCTGCTCGAGCAGCGCGAGCGACAGGTGGTGCCAGGCCAGCCCGGCGTCGGGCGCGAGCTCGAGGGCGCGGCGGCACGCGCGCTCGCTCGCGGCGTGGTCGCCCCGAAGCCGCCAGACGCGCGCCAGGCTCACGTGCGCCTCGGGACTCTCGGCGAGCGCCAGGCTGCGCTCGAACGCGGCCACCGCGTCCTCGTGGCGGCCCAGCTGCACCAGCACGTTGCCCAGGTTGTTCCAGGGCTTGGACAGCCCCGGCGCGAGCGTCGTGGCGCGCTCCAGCAGCGCGAACGCCGCGTCGTGCTGGCCGCGCTGGTACTTCAGGATGCCCATGTGGCTGAGGACGTCGACATGGTCCGGCTGCGCGTCGAGCACCGCCGCGTAGATCGGCTCGGCGTCGTCGAGGTTGCCGGCGCGGTGGCGCTCGAAGGCGATCTCCAGCGCGCGCTCCATCGTGACGCCCTGCGCGCGGGATGCGGGAGGGCGGTACTTCTTGCGGGCCGGGGCGTTGCGCGGCACGGGACGGGCTCCTGCGATCGACGATCGACGCGCACTATGCCGCGACCGTGCCTCCGCGGCGATCCTCCATCGGGGGGACGCCCGTCAGACGGCGACCGACAGCGCGAGCACCACCGCGAGTCCCATGGCCGCGATCACGGTCTCCATCAGCGACCAGGTCTTGAGCGTCTCGCCCACCGACAGACCGAAGTACTCCTTGACGAGCCAGAAGCCGGCGTCGTTGACGTGGGAGAAGATCAGCGAGCCCGCCCCCACCGACAGGACCAGCAGCGACAGGTGCGCCGGGGCGAGCCCCGCGGCCAGCGGCGCGACGATGCCCGCCGCCGTGACGATGGCCACGGTGGCCGAGCCCGTCGCGAGCCGGATCAGCGCCGCCACCGCCCAGCCGAGCACCAGCACCGGGATGCCCGCGGCCAGCGCCAGCTTCGCGATCGCCGCGCCGGCCCCGCCGTCGACGAGCGCCTGCTTGAAGCCGCCGCCCGCGCCGACGATCAGCATCACGCCCACGACCGGCGCGAGGCTCGCGCTGAGCGTCTTGCCCACCGCCTCGATCGACACGCCGAGCGCCGTGCCGAACGTGACCATCGCCAGCAGCACCGCGACAAGCAGCGCGAAGACCGGATCGCCCACGAAATCGAGCACGACGCGCAGGCCGTTGCCCTTGGCGAGCCAGATGTCCGCGCCCGCCTTGGCCAGCATCAGCACGATGGGCGAGGCGAGCGTGGCGAGGGTGGTCCCGAAGCCGGGGCTGTGCGGGGGGCGCGTCGCGGCGTCGCCGCCCTGCCCCCCGGCGACCGCCAGGCCCGCGCCGGCGGCGCCGACGGGCACCAGCCGCGCCGCGAGGATCCCGAACAGCGGCCCCGCGACGATCACGGTCGGTATCGCCACGACGACGCCCAGGGCCAGCGTCAGGCCGACATCGGCATGCAGGATCGAGATCGCGGCCAGCGGCCCCGGATGCGGCGGGATGAAGCCGTGCAGCACCGACAGCCCGGCCAGCGCCGGGATGCCCAGCCGCATCGCCGGCCCCTTCGAGCGGTGCACCGCCAGCATCACGACCGGGATCAGCAGCACGAGGCCGATCTCGAAGAACATCGGGATGCCGATGATCGCGGCCACCGCGGCCATCTTCCAGGGCAAGGTCGCCTCGCGGCCGCGCAGCAGCGTGTCGACGACCTTGTCGGCGCCGCCCGAATCCGCGAGCAGCTTGCCCAGCATCGCGCCCAGGGCGATCAGCACGCCGACGTAGCCCAGCACGCCGCCGACCCCGTTCTCGTACGACGCCGTGATCTTGTCGAGCGGCAGGCCCGAGCCCACGCCCACGAACAGCGCGCCGATGGTCAGCGCGAGGAAGGCATGCAGCCGCAGCCACACGATGAGCAGCACGAGCAGCGCGATGCCCAGCGCCGCGACGAGCAGCACGCGCTCGTCGTGCGCGCCCAGCCCGGCCGCGGACGACGCCACCGCGCTGGCGGCTCCGGCCACGCTCGCAGCGCTCGCCGGCACATCAGGCGCGGCCATGGGCAGCCCCTTCGCGAAGCAGGCCGCGCTGCAGGAGCGCCGCGACCACCGTGTCGGCGATCGCGTGCGGCGGCGGGCCGACGTCGACGCGGATCGCCGGCTCGTCGGGGCCGGGGACCTCGAGCGTCTCGAGCTGGCTGGCGAGCAGGCTCGGCGGCATGAAGTGGCCCTGGCGCGCGGCCAGGCGGTCGGCGATCTCGTCGCGCGAGCCGGACAGGTGGACGAACAGCACGCCGCTGCGGCCGCGCGCGATCGCCTCGCGGTAGCGCCGCTTGAGCGCCGAGCAGGTGATCACGCCGCAGGCGCCGGCATCGAGCCGGCCTGCGATCCAGTCGGCGACGCGCGCGAGCCAGGGCGCGCGGTCGGCGTCGTCCAGCGGATGGCCGGCGCGCATCTTCTCGACGTTCTCGGGCGGATGCAGCGCGTCGCCCTCCTCGAACGCCCAGCCGAGGCGCTCGGCCAGGATCGCGGCGACGGTGGTCTTGCCGCTGCCCGCGACCCCCATCAGGACGAGCACCAGCGGCTCGGGGGCGGACAGGTCGGCGGCGGTCGAAGGCGGGGTCATCGGCGAGTCTTCAGCGGTGGCGGCGACGCGCGACTGTCGCACGGATCGCGATCCCGGGCCAGCGCCGGGGACGCCGACCGGCGGCCGACGACCGTGTCAGGCGGCGTAGCGGAACGTGGCCATCGCCAGCACCGTCAGCACGAGCGCCCCGGCCGCGATGCGCTGCAGGACGCGCAGGCGCATCTCCGACGCGAAGCCCGCCGAGCGCGCCGACGCCGCCGCCGCAGCCTGCAGCGCGAGCGCCAGCA
>DASVLN010000498.1:0-3051 GCA_036384855.1 Burkholderiaceae bacterium
GGCGCAGGGCGGCACGGACGGCGAGAGCCTGGCCGGCGCGCTCGCCCGCCTGCCCACCGAGCTGCGCCGCAACCGCCGCGCCGTGGCGAAATCGGACTTCGCCGAGCTCGCCCTGCAGACGCCGGCCGTCCGCCTCGCGCGCGCCGAATGCATGCCGCTGTTCCACGCGCCGAGCCGCAGCCTCAAGCCGGGCTGCGTCAGCGTGGTCGTGTGGCCGGCGCAGGATGCGCAGCATCCGAATGCGCCGCTGCCCGACGCCTGGGAGCTCGCGCAGGCCTGCAGCTGGCTCGACCGGTGGCGGCTCGTCACCACCGAGCTCTACGTGATCCCGCCGAGCTATCGCCGCATCGCGATCGCCGTCTCGGTGAAGGTGCAGGCCGGCTACGGCCTGGACGCCGTGCGCGACTGGCTCGACATCCTGCTGCGTCAATACCTGGCCCCCGTACCGCCCTACGGACCGGACGGCACCGGCTGGCCGCTCGGCCGCCGCGTCATCGCGCGCGAGCTCGAGGGCGTGGCGATGCAGGTCGAGGGCGTCGATTACATCCAGGAGCTGCGCCTGGACTTCTCGCGCCAGGATGCCGGCGGGAGCGAGACCTGGGCCGCGATCGACGTGCTCGAGATCGCCGGCTGGGAGGTGCCGGCGGTCGCCGCCGTCGTCGTGGTCGACGACGCGACGCCGCTGCCCGCTCCGGGCACCGACCTGCAGCCGCCGCCATCCCGGCCGGCCGTGCCGGTGCCCATCCCCGTCGACGAGTGCTGACGCAGGCGGCCGCGATGCGACTCGTCCCCGATACCGGTACCCGCATGCTGCGCGGCCCCGCGCACTGGCAGGCGTGCGCATTGCACGACACGGTGCTGGTGGACGACGTCGTCATGCTGGCGAGCGATCCCGCGCCCGTGCCGCCAGGCCTGGGCAACACGCCGTTCACGGGCGGGTTCGCGGGCCTCGCGTTCGATCAGCGCTGCCGGCTGTTCCATCCGCGGCCCGAGGACGGCACGATCGAGACCGTGCTCTGGGCACGGACCAGCAGCCTGGGCGTGCACGACGCGCCCGCCGCGCCGTTCGCGATCGCCGCGCCCGGATCCGGCGGCGCGCTGCCGCGGCGGCCGCTGGCGCTCGCCTGCGACGATCGCGCCTTCCTCTACGTCGCGGACCCGGACGCGCGAACCGTGTGGCTGGTCGACACCTGGCAGCAGATGGTCTCGCGCGCGATCGCGTTCAGCGCAGCGCCGCTGGACCTCTCGGCCTGCGGCGACGCGGTCTTCGCGCTGCTGGACGACGGCAGCACGTGGCAGCTCACGCCCTGCGACGAGCCGCGCCGCATGCCCTGGCCCGCGCGGGCCGGCGCGGATCGCCTCGTCGTCACCACGTCCGCGGCCGGCGGCTGGCTCGCCTGGGTGCTGCAGCGGGCCGGGCAGGTCGACGCTCAGCTGTGGGCGCTGCACCTCGACCGCGGCCTCGCGGCGCCGTTCTGCACCGATGTCGTCGCCGAGGGCGAGGATGCGAACCACGGCGCGCTCGTCACCCTGGCGCAGCGCCCGGGCGAGGAATTCCTGCGCATGCGGCTCGCGGGCAGCCAGCCCGCGGCGCAGCCCTCGCTGTCTGCGCCGAACTACGACGGCCGCGGCATCACGCTCGCGCCCGACGGCCGCATCTCGTACTGGACGGCCAAGGGCCTGCGCCAGGCCGCTCCCGCGAGGATGCACTACCGCCCCGAGGGCCGTGTGTTCGGCTTCGCGCTGGACTCCGGCTTCGACCAGAACCGCTGGGGCCAGGTATGCATCGAGGCGTGCGTCCCGGCGGGCACGCAGCTGCGAATGGCCGCGTTCACGCGCGACGCCCTCGACTTCGTCGATCCGATCGACGGCCTGGGCGCCGGCACGACGATCCCGGTGCTGTCGCAGGCGACGTGGGCCGCGTTCGACGGCGACGACCAGGCGCTGTCCCGCGACCCGTCGCAGCGCCCGCTCTCGCCGGTGCCCGCGGACGGCTTCGCGTTCCACGACGCACCGGTCGTCGCGGGTCTCGGCCGATACCTCTGGCTCGTATTCGAATTCAGCGGCACGCGCAGCAAGTCGCCGCGGCTGCGCGCCGTCGACGTCGAGTATCCGGGCCATCCGCTGCTGCAGTCGCTGCCGCGCACGCTCTGGCGCGAGCCCGCGGCGCAAGGCTTCCTCTTTCGACTGCTGATGCCGATGGCGGCGATGCTGGCGGAGTGGCGCGACGTCTCCGCGACGCGCCATCGCCTGCTCGACGCACGCATCTCGCCGACCGAGGCGCTGGGCTGGCTCGCGGGCTTCGTGGGCCTGGTGCTCGACCCGTGCTGGCCGCAGGCGGTGCAGCGGCGGATGATCGCCCAGGCCGCGCCGCTGTTTCGCACGCGCGGCACGCTCGCGAGCCTGCAGGCGATGCTGCGGACGCTCACCGGTGCCGAAGTGGTGATCCTCGAGGACTTCCGCCTGCGCGGCGGCGGGGTCGTCGGCAACGCGCAGGCGCAGGCCTCGCAGGCCGTGCTGGGCTACGGCTACCGCGTCGGCGGCCTGATCGGCGAGCCGGGCGCCGCCCCGGTGGCCGACGCGCCCGGCGCCGAGTTCGACGATTTCGCCCACCGCTTCAGCGTCACCATCGTCGCCGCGCTCGACGACGCGCAGCTCGCCTGTGCGCGCCGCCTGGTCGAGATGCACAAGCCCGCGCACACCGGGTTCACGCTGTGCACGGCCTGCGCCGGCATTCGCGCGGGCGTTGGCGACCATGTCGGCCTGAGCACGGTGGTCGGCAAGTCCGCCGGCTTCGAGGTGGCGATCGTCGGCGACTCGGCGCTGGACCAGGGCTACCTGCTGGGACGGCCGCCGATACAGGAGGGGGCATGACCACCGGGCCGGCCGCTTCGAATGGCGCCCGCACCGCAGTGCGCAGCGCGGAGCGCTCCTCATGAGCGGCCTCGCCATCGACCGCCTGCACCTGCGCCTGCGCAGCCCCCGCCCGCTGCCGGCCGGGCGCGTGGACGCCTGGACGGACGCCGTCGCCGCGCTGGACGCCGACGCCCT
>DASVLN010000499.1:0-4365 GCA_036384855.1 Burkholderiaceae bacterium
CGCGCCGAGGTGCTGGACGGCCTGGCCCCCGACGCGCCCGTGCTGGGCATGCGCTTCGAGAACCTGCGCGAGGGCGCGCCCGCGCGCATCGTCGCCACGGCGACCACGGCCACGCCGACCCCGTCGCCCGCCACCATCACCCGCTGACGCACGCCGGTCCGCCGGCCAAGGAGAGCTCCCATGTGGATGACGCGCGTCGCCATCGCCAACCCCGTCTTCGCGACCATGATCATGGTGGCGCTGTGCGTGCTCGGTCTGTTCTCGTACCAGCGCCTGGGCGTCGAGCAGATGCCCGACATCGCGCCGCCGGTCGTCTTCATCAGCGTGAACTATCCCGGCGCGTCGCCCGGCGCGGTGGAGACCGAGGTCACGAAGCCGCTGGAGGACGCCCTCAACGGCATCGCCGGCGTGAAGATGATCCGCTCCAACAGCCTGGAAGGGCGCAGCGAGACGGTCGTCGAGTTCAACCTCGCCGCGGACATGACGCGCGCCGTGCAGGACGTGCGCGACAAGGTCGCCGGCGTGCAGGCCGGCTTCAACCGCGACGTCAAGCAGCCCTTCGTGGCGCGCTTCGACAACGACAACGCGCAGCCCACCGTCGTCCTCGCGCTGCTGGCCCACGGGCGCAGCGACCGCGAGCTGTCGCTGATCGCCGACCAGACGGTGCAGAAGCGCCTGACGAGCGTCGAGGGCGTGGCGCGGGTCACGCCGCTGGGTCTCGTCACGCGCCAGGTGCGCATCGACCTCGACCCGCAGCGCCTGCGCGCCTTCGGCCTCACGCCGGCGGACGTCTCGGCCGCGATCGCGCGTGCCAACACCGACCAGCCCGTGGGCATGCTGCAGGCGCGCAACGAGGACTCGATCGTGCGCGTCGAGGGCCGCATCCAGGATCCCAAGCAGTTCGCCGACATCGTGGTCTCGCGCAACGCGGGCGG
This sequence comes from Burkholderiaceae bacterium, assembly GCA_036384855.1. Classification (GTDB taxonomy): domain Bacteria; phylum Pseudomonadota; class Gammaproteobacteria; order Burkholderiales; family Burkholderiaceae_C; genus Scleromatobacter. The sequence continues at coordinate 936 of DASVLN010000499.1, forward strand.
CGGCGTCGTGCTGCTGGGCGACCTCGGCAAGCTGGTCGAGCGCGAGCAGGAGCCCGACTCGCTCTCGCGCATCGACGGCCGCCCCGCGGTCACCTTCAACATCTACAAGCAGCAGGACGCCAACATCGTCAGGACCGGCGCCGCCATCCAGGAAGCCGCCGAGGCGATGAAGAAGACGCTGCCGCCGGGCGTCGAGCTGAAGACGGTCTACGCGAGCAGCGACTTCGTCGCCCAGTCGCTGGACGGCGTCAAGAAGACGCTGGTCGAGGGCGCGCTGCTCACCATCGCGATTGTCTTCCTGTTCCTGCACAGCTGGCGCTCGACGGTCATCACGGGGCTGACGCTGCCGATCGCCGTGATCGCGTCCTTCATCGCCGTCAACGCCTTCGGCTTCACGCTCAACTTCATGACGATGATGGCGCTGAGCCTGTGCATCGGCCTGCTGATCGACGACGCGATCGTGGTGCGCGAGAACATCGTGCGCCACGTCGGCATGGGCCAGGACCACCACACCGCGGCGCGCCTGGGCACCGACGAGATCGGGCTGGCCGTGATGGCGACGACCTTCGCGATCTGCGCCGTGTTCGTGCCGGTGGCGTTCATGAAGGGCATCGTCGGCAAGTTCTTCTTCCCCTTCGGCATCACGGTGGTGTCGGCCGTGGTCGTGTCGCTGTTCGTGAGCTTCACGCTCGACCCGATGCTGTCGTCCGTCTGGCGCGACCCGCCGGCGGCGACGCTGGCGCGCGTCTGGGGCATCGGCCACGCGATGCGCCTCGTCGACCGCGGCATGGCGGGCCTGCACCACGTCTACGAGCGGCTGATCGGCTGGGCCTTCAGCGGGCGCCGCTACCGCCTGCTGGTGCCGCCGGTGCCCGCCTTCGGCCTCGGCTTCGACGCCCAGGGCCGGCGCCTCGCCTCGGGCGGGCGGCACTGGCGCTTCGCCACGCTCACGCCGCGCGGCATCGTGCTGTGGATCGCCGCGGCCACCTTCGCCGCGGCCATCGCGCTGGCCACGACCATCGGCACCGAAGGGGTCCCGCAGACCGACCAGAGCTACACCAGCATCAACGTGACGATGCCCGTGGGCACCAGCCTGCAGCGCGCCGACGACAAGGTACGCCAGATCGAGGGCCTGATCGGCAAGATGCCCGAGATCGCGACGCTGTCGACGCAGGTCGGCGGCGACTACGGCCACAACACGGCCTACCTGGGCATCGGGCTGAAGCCGCGCCACGAGCGCAAGCTCACGCAGGCGCAGGTCGAGGACGAGATCCGCAAGCGCCTCGCGAGCGTGCCGGGCATCCAGGTCGCGCTCGGCAACCAGCCGATCTACATAGCCATCCTCGGCCCGGATCCGACCGTGCTGGACCAGATCACCGCCGACCTCGCGGCCAAGATCCAGAAGGTCAAGGGCATCACCGACTTCTCGACCTCGGTCAAGCCCGGCCTGCCGGCCTACGCCGTGCGCGTGCGCCCGGACGCCGCGCGCCAGCTGGGCCTGACCGCGAGCGACCTCGCCGCCAGCCTGCGCGCCTACGTGCAGGGCGACGTCTCGACCTACTGGACGACGCCCGACGGCCAGCAGGTCGAGGTGCAGCTGCGCCTGCCCGAGGCGAGCCGCCGGGACGTCAAGCAGCTCGAGCAGCTGCCCGTCGCCTACTCGAAGGACGGCACGCCGATCGCGCTGGCGAGCGTCGCGTCGATCACGCCGGTGACCAACCCCGACATCATCAAGCGCCAGGACCTGCAGCGCCGCCAGGCGATCTACGCCGGCGTCGACCAGAAGTCCGGCCGCACGACCGGCGACGTCAACAAGGACGTGCAGAAGATCATCGACGCCACCGTGCTGCCGCCGGGCTACCGCTTCGACGTCGGCGGCTCGGCCAAGGACCAGGACGAGATCTTCGGCAACATCGGCAGCGCGCTGGGCCTCGCCCTGATCTTCATCTACATCGTGCTGGCGAGCCAGTTCGGCAGCTTCCTGCAACCGGTGGCCATCATGGCCTCGCTGCCGCTGTCGCTGATCGGCGTGATGGTCTCGCTGAAGGTCTGGGGCTCGACGATCAACCTGTTCTCGCTGATCGGCCTGATCATGCTGATGGGGCTGGTCACCAAGAACGCGATCCTGCTGGTGGACTTCGCCAACCACGCGCGCAAGGCCGGCGCGACGCTGGCCGAGGCCGTGCTCAGCGCGGGCCAGATCCGCATGCGGCCGATCATCATGACGACCGCGGCGATGGTCTTCGGCATGTTCCCGCTGGCGCTCGCGCTGGACGACGGAGGCGAGCTGCAGGCGCCGATGGGCCGCGCCATCATCGGCGGCGTGATCACCTCGACGCTGCTCACGCTGGTGGTGGTGCCGGTGATCTACGCCTACATCGAGCAGTGGGTCGGCTTCTACAAGCACCGGCTGGACGCGAAGTCCCGCGGCGCGATGACCGGCGCCGTGCTGGCCGGCCTCCTGGGCGCGGTGCTCGCGATGACGGCGGTGCCCGTGGCCGCCACGGCGGTCGTCGTGGCGGCGGCCCTCGCGCTGAGCGTCCAGGGCTGCCTCTGCTATGTGCGCGCCAACGGCTACGCGCCGGCCTGGGCGGCGATGGGCCTGGGCGGCCTGCCGGGCTTCATGATCCTCGCGTTCCTGCGCCCGATCCAGGACGGCGGCCCGCCCGAGGAACTCGCGATGACGTCCCCGGCGGCACCGTCGCCCGACGCGGCGACGGTCTCGGCCCTCGACTCGCAGCCGCACCCCGCGCCGGACGCGGAGCCGGAGCCGGATTCCGTCGCCGCCTGACTCGACCGGCGGGCCGCACCCGGCGATCGCGCGGTGTCCTGCCTCGCGCCCGAGCGTCGCGACGGCGCCCATCGGGCCCGGAGTCGAATGAGGTCGACTCGCGGGTGAATGAATTCGATCGGCCGTGGAACGAATTCGTCGCCCGAGGCAATGAACGCCCCGTCCTGGGGCGTTCATGATGTCGGCCTGGCAATGAATTCGATCCGGAGACCAATGAGTTCCATCCGCCGGGCAATGAATTCATCGCCCGATGGAATTCATTGGATATGCAGGGGAATTCATTGCTCGCCGAAATGAATTCATGGCCCTGCGCGATGAATGAATTCGATGCCGCCATGAATGAACGCACGGCCCCGCGGCGGCGCGCGCGCTCGGCGCTGCGCTGTCGCGAACCGGGATGCCGGGGGCGGCCGACGATGCTATGGTCGCGGCATGCGACCTCTCATCGTCCTCGCCCTGCTGGCGGCCTCGGCCGGCGCCCAGGCCCAGTACAAGTGCACGTCGTCGGGCGGCGCCGTGACGTTCCAGCAGCAGCCGTGCCCGCCAGGGCAGAAGGAGAGCGCGCTCGACGTGAAGCCGAACGGGGGTGCACACGCGGCCGCCAGCGCGCCGGCTGCCGCGTCGGCGACGCCGGCGGTG
>DASVLN010000500.1:0-2239 GCA_036384855.1 Burkholderiaceae bacterium
TGGGCCGCGACGACCCTCGTGCCCGCGACGGCGCGCGTCGAGCTCCTGCGCGCGACGAGCGCCCCCTTCGCGGGCGGCGACGACGCGTGGGGGGCGATCGTCCCGGAGGACTTCCTCGACGCCGCCTGGACGCCCGCCGACGAGCTGCCCGGCGGCGGCGTCTGCGCGCTGGCGCAGACCGCGAGCGCCACCCAGCTCGTCGTGCCCGACCTCTACCTGCCCTCGCAATGGGCCGGCGAGGACGTGGTGCAGGATCCGCCCGCCGGCGGCGCGGGCGCGGAATTCGGACCCTGCGTCGACGTCGTCGCGGCCCCGCCGGCGGCCGACGTCGCGCCCAGCGTGCTCACCGGTCTCGTCCTCGATCCGCTGACGCAGGCCGGGCTCGATGCCATCGCCGCGCTGCAGCAGCGCGTCGTCGACGTCTGCGAGGCGACGCAGTCGCTGGTCGCGCTGCTGGACGTGCCGCCCGACCTGTCGCAATCGCGCATCGAGCGCTGGCGCGCGGCCTTCGACAGCGCCTGGGCCGCGGCCTACCACCCGTGGCTGATCCCGACGCGTCGGCACGACGACGACGAGGACGTCGCGACGAACCGTCCGCGCCGCCTGCCGCCGAGCGCCGTGGCCGCGGGCATCGTCGCGCGGCGCGAGCGCACATACGACCTCCCGTATGGGCCGGCCAACGAGGTCGCCAATTCGGTGATCCATGTCGCCGAGGCGCAGCCGCCCGGCCGCGCCGACGTGCTGCAGCCGCTGTCGATCAACTGCTTCGTCCGGCGCCAGGAGGGTATCGCGCTCGTCGCGGCGCGCACGCTCGCGCGCGACGGCGACTGGCGCCAGCTCTCGGTGCGGCGGATGGTGCTCATGATCCGCCGCGCGCTCGTCGCCCAGACGCAGTGGGCGGTCTTCGAGCCGAACGGCCCCGCGCTGCAGCGCGACCTCGTGCACGCGATCCAGGGCCTGCTGCGCGGACTGTTCCGCGCCGGCGCCTTCGCGGGCGCCACCGAGGCCGAGTCCTTCTTCGTGCGCGTGCTCGCCGACGCGCCGCGCCAGGACGCGGGCCAGCTCGTGATCGAGATCGGCGTCGCGCCGGCCGAGCCGCTCGAGTTCATCCTCGTGCGCCTCGCGCGCGACGGCGACGGCACGCTCACGCTGGAGGAATGATGGCCGCGACGCTGATCCTGCCCGCGTTCCGCTTCGAGGTCACGCTGCTGCGCTCGGCCGACATCGTCGCCGGTGCCCAGAGCCCGCCGGGCGCCCCGGACGAGCCGCCGGCGACCGGCGGCACGCCGCTGGTGCCCGGCGACTGGAGCGGGGCGTTCCAGGAATGCGGCGGCCTCGAGATCGAGATGGACGTGCAGGAATACCAGGAGGGCGGCCGCAACGATGGCACGATCCGCCGCGTCGGCCGCGCGAAGTTCGCGCCGCTGGTGCTCAAGCGCGGCATGTTCCACGGCAGCGAGGCCTCGGCCGCCGCCGCCCCCGAGCTCTGGCAGTGGCTGCAGGACATCGTCAACGGCGTGCGCCCGGTACGGCGCTACGACGGCGTCGTGCGGGTGATGAGCGCCGACGGTCACGTCCGTGCGACCTGGACGTTCGACCGCGGGCTGCCCTCGAAGATCCGGGGCCCGGCGCTCGACGGCAAGTCCGGCGAGGTGGCGATCGAGGAACTCACGATCCAGCACGAGGGCCTGCGGCTCATGCCGCCGGAATCCGCATGAGCCGCGCATACGGGGTACCGGCATGACCAGGCTCGTGAAGGCGCAGCTCGGCGAGATCTCGGCCGGCGACAACCCGCAGGAGGTCGCGGGCACGCTCGTGGACGTGCAGTTCAACCCGACCTCGCTGCGCGTGCAGATCTCCAACCGCACCGCCGGCGGCCAGCAGGCCGGTTCGCAGGCGCGCCAGCGGCCCGGCACGGGCGAGATGCAGGTGAGCTTCGACCTCGCCTTCGATACCGCCGACGAGGGCACGACGGCGCAGGGCGTGAGCGTGCTGACCAGGACCGCCGCGGTCGAGCGCTTCGTGCGGCCCAGGGGCCCGCGCGCCGGCCAGGAGGCGCCGCCGCGGGTCGTCTTCAAATGGGGCGGATTCGTCGTGCAGGGCACGATGGAGAGCGCCAACATCGACCTGGACCTCTTCGATGCCCAGGGCCTGCCGCTGCGCGCCAAGGTCTCGGTGTCCATCAGAGGCCAGGACCCGCGCTGGACGTACCGACCGGCGCCCGCCGCGCCGCCGGCGG
>DASVLN010000501.1:0-5016 GCA_036384855.1 Burkholderiaceae bacterium
GGCGACGCTCGCGCTCGGCCCGGGACGCCTGCCGCGGCTCGAGCCCGAGCTCGTGGTCGCCTTCGAACGCGTGCCCGCGCCCGAGGCAGGCCTCGACGAGCTCGCGGCCAGCCTCGCCTGGATGGCGCCGGGCTTCGAGATCGTCGTCTCGCACCTGCCCGCCTGGGAGTACGCGCCGGCCCAGACGATCGCCGACAGCGCGGTGCACGGCGCCCTGGTCGTCGGCCGGCCGCTGTCCGTGCCGCGCGGCGCGGGCGCCGGCGAGGCCCTCGCGCGCACGCTGGCGGACGCGCGCATGCGCCTGCGCGACGGCACGGGCCGCGTGGTCGCCGAGGGACTCGGCGCGAACGTGCTGGGCGACCCGCTGCACGCGCTGCAGCGCTTCCTCGCGGACATCGCCGCCACGCCCGGCGTGCGCCCGCCGGCGCCGGGCGAGCTGGCCACCACCGGCACCTGGTCCGATTCGGTGCCGATCGCGCCGGGCGAGACCTGGCGCGCGGACTTCGACGCCGGCCTCGGCACGCTGGCGCTCGCGCTGCGCTGAACGCCGCCGCCTGCGCGTTTTCCCGGATTACTGCCGAGCCGCCCGGGCGGACGATCGCGGCTGCAAGCGCCGCGCGAGACGGTCCCATCACAACGACTGGAGAGAGCACGCCATGAGCACGACTTCATTGGACCCGCAGGCAAGCGCCGGCGGCCTGCGCACCGCCGCGGACGCGGTCTACCGCAAGGTGAGCATGCGGCTGCTGCCGCTGCTGTTCCTGTGCTACATCGCGGCCTACCTCGACCGCGTCAACGTCGGCTTCGCCAAGCTGGGCATGCAGGACGCGCTCAAGCTCAGCGACGACGTCTACGGCTTCGGCGCGGGCATCTTCTTCGTCGGCTACTTCATCTTCGAGATCCCGAGCAACCTCGCGCTGCACCGCGTGGGCGCTGGCAAGTGGATCGCGCGCATCATGGTCTCGTGGGCCGTGCTGTCGGCGGCGACCATGTTCGTCACGACGCCGATGGCGTTCTACATCGTCCGCTTCCTGCTCGGGGTCGCCGAGGCGGGCTTCTTCCCGGGCATCATCCTGTACCTCACGTACTGGTACCCGGCTGCGCGGCGCGGGCGCGCGACCTCGCTGTTCCTCACCGCGGTGGCCTTCGCGGGCATCATCGGGGGGCCGGTGTCGGGCTGGATCCTGCACTCGATGGGCGGCGTCAACGGCTGGGCGGGCTGGCAGTGGCTGTTCCTGTTCGAGGCGCTGCCCTCGCTGGTGCTCGGCGTGATGGCGTGGTTCTTCCTCGAGGACCGCGTGAAGAACGCGCAGTGGCTGACCGCGGACGAACGCGAGCTGATCGCGCGCGACATCGCCGCCGAGGACGCGCGCAAGTCCCAGGGCCGGCTCGCCGAGGTCGTGTCCGACCCGCAGGTGTGGGTGATGTCGCTGGTGTACTTCGGCATCGTCTCGGGGCTGTACGGCATCTCGTTCTGGCTGCCCACCATCATCAAGGCGATGGGCGTGAGCGACCCGCTGAACGTCGGCCTCGTCAGCGCGGTGCCCTGGGCGTTCGGCGTCGTCGCGATGTACCTGCTCGCGCACAGCGCCGACCGCCGCGGCGAGGCGCGCTGGCACACCGCCCTGCCCTGCATCGCCGGGGCCGCGGGCCTGGAGATCAGCGTGCTGTTCCACGGCGACGTGATGCTGGCCATGGCGGGCCTCACGCTGTGCGCGATGGGCATCATGGCGGCGCTGCCGGTGTCCTGGAGCAACCCGACCGCGCTGCTGGCCGGCAGCGCGGCCGCCGCAGGCATCGCGATGATCAACTCGATCGGCAACCTCGCCGGATTCGCGATCCCCTGGATCTTCGGGATCATCAAGAAGCAGACCGGCTCGACCGACGGCGGCCTGCACATGCTGGCCGGCCTGATGCTGCTGAGCGCCGTCGCCGTGCTGAGCCTGCGCACCGCGCGCCGGGACGACTGACCTCGCCTCGGGCACGCCGCCTGCCGCGCGGCGCCGTCCGGGCGCGGCCGAGCGCGCTTGCCGCGCCGGATCGGTCGTGCAGACGTGAACGGATGGACACAAGTCCACCGGTTTTGGGGGTCTCCGACCGGATGTCGCATGCGACAAAATGCGCCCAACCCGCCGCAAGGATGACAACAAGATGACGCCGGCCACGCCCGAACTTGCTTCCGCGCACCCCGTCGTGCTGCACGCGCCGCAGCGCCACCTGCCGCGGGCGCGCGCGGTCTTCGACGACACCGAGCTGCTGCTGTCGGCCATCCTGCCCGCGGCGCGCATCGAGCACGTCGGCGCCTCGGCGGTTCCGGGCGCGTTGTCCAAGGGCGACGTCGACGTCTGCGTGCTGCTCGCACGCGACGCGTTCCACGAGGCGCTGGGCGTCCTCGGCGAGGCGGGCTTCACGCTGCGCAGCCGCGCGGACCGCAACGCCGACCGCTACGCGCTCGCCGCGCCGCAAGGCGACCTGCCGCTGATGGTGCACCTCGTCGAGGACCGCGACGCCCCGGAGCCGCTGCTCGCGTTCCGCGACGCCCTGCGCCGCGACCCGGTGCTGCTCGAGCGCTACAACGCCCTGCGGCTGGAAGCCGCGGCCCAGGGCGCCGTCGCCTACCGGGCGGCCAAGGCGCACTTCATCGCCGAAGTCCTGGAAGGCCTGGGCGTCTAACCCGCGGCGAGCTCGCCGCGCCGCACGCGCTCGACGCGCGCCTCGCCCGGCCGGAAGGCGGCCACGAGGCTGCGCAGCACCGCCTCGGCGCGCGCCGAGTTGTCCGCGCCGACATTGCAGACGTAGACGTCCGCCGTCACGCCCCCGAGCTCGGGCCAGGTGTGCACGGCCAGGTGCGACTCGACCAGCAGCACGACGCCGGTGACGCCCTGCGGCCGGCCGTCCGCGTCGACGAAGGGATGGAACAGCTCGCCCACCGCACGCAGGCCCGCATCGGCCACCGCGGCGGTGCACAGCGCACGCAGCGCGGGGAGGTCGTCGAGCGCGACGCCGCCGGCGCAGCGGCGCAGGTCGGCGATCAGGTGGAGTCCTTGCATGGCAGGGTGGCGGCGCGCACCCGTCGTGCGCGCTGCAATGGTAGGGCATGGCCCGCGGCGAACGCGGGCCGCCGCGGCGTGGCGGAAGTCCGGATCGTGCACCCTGCGCGCGACGAAGGTCGAGGGGGCGCTCGTAAAATCGGGGCGTGCACGACCTCGCCGCCGACCTCCACAGCCACTCGACCGTGTCCGACGGGACGCTGGACGCGGCGGCGATGGCCGAGCGCGCGAAGGCCAACGGCGTCGCGCTGTGGGCGCTGACCGACCACGACGAGCTCGGCGGCCTGCCCGCGGCCCGGGCCGCCGCCGAGCGGGTCGGCCTGCCCTTCCTCGACGGCATCGAGATCTCGGTCACCTTCGCCGGCCATACCGTCCACATCGTCGGCCTGGGCGTCGACCCCGGCGAGGAGGCGCTGCGCGCGGGCGTCGCGGCGGTGCGCGCCGGCCGCGAGCTGCGCGCCCGCCAGATGGCCGACGGCCTGGCCAAGGCCGGCATCCGGGGCGCGTACGAAGGCGCCGTGAAGCTGGCGCCCAACCCGGACCTCGTCTCTCGCACCCACTTCGCGCGCCACCTGGTGAACACGGGCGTCGCGCCGGACATGCACGCCGTCTTCCGCCGCTACCTCACCGAGGGCAAGCCCGGCTACGTCGAGCACCGCTGGGCGAAGCTGGGCGACGCGGTGCGCTGGATCCGCGGGGCCGGCGGCGTCGCCGTGATCGCGCATCCGGGCCGCTACCGCTTCACGCCGACCGAGGAATACGCGCTCTTCACCGAGTTCCAGGCCCATGGCGGCGAGGCGGTCGAGGTCGTGACCGGCAGCCACCACGCGGGCGACGTCGCCAAGTACACGGAGATGGCGCTCGAGTTCGGCCTGCTCGCCTCGCGGGGCAGCGACTTCCACGACCCCGGCGAGAGCCGACTCGACCTCGGGCTGCTGCCCGACCGGACGGCGCTGTCGCCGCGCCTGACGCCGGTGTGGTCGATCTGGCCCGAGCTCGCGGCCGCCGCGGGCGCTCAGGGCACGTCGTGACGCGCGGCCCCGCGCACGCGCATCCGCTGCAAGGCATCGCCCTCGTCCTCGTGGCCGCGGCATGCTTCGCCGGGCTGGACTCGAGCACCCGCGCGCTCACCCAGGCCTCGGGGCGCTGGCACATGCCGGTGCTGGTCGTGCTGACCTCACGCTACACCCTGCAGGCCGTCGTCATGGCGATCTGGCTGGCGCCGCGCGGGCGCGCGGGCTTCGCGGCGGCGCATCCGCGCTTCCAGGCGCTGCGCGGCGGGCTGCTGCTGGCCACCAGCCTGTGCTCGTTCTTCGGCGTGAGCCTGATGCCCGTGCCGGAGTACACCGCGATCAACATGATCACGCCGCTGCTGGTCACCGTGCTGGCCGCGACCGTGCTGCACGAGCGCGTGTCGACGCTGCGCTGGGCGCTGGTGGCCGGCGGCTTCGCGGGCACGCTGGTCGTCATCCGGCCGGGCTCGGGCGCATTCGGCTGGGTGGTCGCGCTGCCCGTGCTGGGCGCGATCGCCTATGCGAGCTTCCAGGTGCTCACGAGCCGCCTGGCGGGTGCCGAGGATCCGCTGACAACGCACTTCTACACCGGCTTCGTCGGCGCGGCCTGCCTGCTGCCCGCGCTGGCGGCCGCGACCTCGGTGCAAGGCCTCGCCTGGACGGCGAGGATGGATGCGTCCGGCTGGGGGCTGCTCGCGCTTGGCGGGGCGCTGGGCACGGCGGGACACCTGCTGCTGATCCTCGCGCTCGGCCGCGCCGGCACCGCGACGCTGATGCCCTTCGTCTACACCCAGATCGGCTTCGCCGCGCTGATCGGCGTGGTCGCGTTCGGCCACTGGCCGGACGGCTGGGCGCTCGCCGGCATGGCGGTCATCGCGGCCTGCGGCGCGAGCTCGGCCGCGCTGAACCTGCGCCGCCCCGGTGCGGCGGCGCCGGCCGCCGCGGTGGACATC
>DASVLN010000502.1:0-2284 GCA_036384855.1 Burkholderiaceae bacterium
CCCCGTGCAGCATGCGGCGCTGGCGCTGCCACTCGGCGCCCTCGGTCACGAGGACGCCGCGACCCAGCGCCTCCTCGAAGACCTCGACGCCGCGCTCCCAGCGCACGAGCTTGCCGGCGTGGTCGACCAGCACCTCGCGCACGCCGTCGGGCGAGCAGACGTCGACCGCGCGTTCGAAGACGATGCGCGACGCGACGAGGTCGCCGTGGCGGCGCTGCAGGCCGGCGACGAAGCCGAGGTAGTCGCGCCGCATCGCCGCGAGCAGCGGGAAGCCCCACCAGCGCGGGGCGGGCCCGGGGAGGTCGGCGAAGGTGGGCAGGCGGTCGGCGTCGCCGCGCGCGGCGGCCGTGGGGTGGGTGTCGTCCATGCGGCGCATGCTGCGCGTCCGGGACGGCGCCGGTATTGAACGAAGTCGACACCGCGGGGCCATGCGCCGCGCGGCGCGGGCGCTTGCGTACACTCGCCTCGACGCGAGCGCCGATGCCCGCCGCGTCGCCTTCCGATGAGCGCCGTCGCCGAACCCGTCGCCCCGATCTCCACCGCCGTCAACCGCGTGTGGCTTCCGCGCGTGTCGCTGGCCAGCTGCATCCGCGGCACGATGACGCGCGACACGCGCCACGCCGGGCTGGCGCCGGAGCAGAACTTCAACTACTTCCCGGCCACGCCGCTGTGCTCGATCAGCTGGTGGATCGAGGGCCGCGCCGAGCGCGTGCTGGGCCCGTTCCCGGAGCGGCCGGCGGCGCTCGACGACCCGCGCGAACGGATCGACGCGCGCATCGTGCTCGGTGGCCCGTTCAACGCGCCTTCGGCGAGCTGGAACCCGGGGCCGATGCAGGGCGTGATGCTGATGTTCATGCCCGACGCGCTGCAGCTGATGACGGGCTTCGATCCCGCGGCGCACCTGAACCGCCTGAGCGACATCCGAGCGACGCTGCCGGCCGACTGGTGCGCCATGTGCGAGCAGGTGCTGTCCGATCCCGACGACGCCGCGCGCGTGCGCCGCATCGAGGACTTCCTCGAGCCGCGCTGGGCCGCCGTGCGGCCGCGCCACGCGCTGGCCGGCCATCGCTACCAGGACTGGGCGCAGGGCCTCGCGATGCGCGCGGCGCAGTCGTCGGCGGGCTCGAGCCTGCGCCAGATCGAGCGCCGCATCAAGCTCTGGGCCGGCCAGCCGATGCGCGAGCTGCAGGGCGTGAGCCGGCTCGAACGCGCCTTCTTCGACGGCGTCGCCGCCGAGGAGGCCGGGCGGCTGAACTTCGCCGAGCTCGCCGCCGGCACCGGCTACGCCGACCAGGCCCACCTCACGCGCGTGACGCGCCGGCTGACCGGCTTCTCGCCGGCCGAGCTCAACCGCCGCATCCACGCCGAGGAGCCGTTCTGGGCCTATCGCGCGTGGATGTAGCGCGCCCGGCTCAAGGCGCCGGCTGGTAGCCCGGCACGCCGGCCTGCCAGTAGAAGAACGCGAGCTGGTCGGCGGTCAGCCCGTCGCGCTGCGCGCGCGTCGAGCCGATGCCGTGGCCGGCGTCGAAGTCCACGCGGAACAGGACGGGCCGGCCGCTGGCCGTCGCCGCCTGCAGCTTCGCGGCCATCTTGCCCGGCTGCCAGGGCGCGACGCGCGGGTCGTTCATGCCCGCGCTGAGCATCACGGCCGGATAGAGAACGCCCTTGCGCACGTGCTGGGTGGCGTCGACGGCCAGCAGCGCGCGAAAGCCGGCCTCGTCGGCGGCGCTGCCGTACTCCGCGGCGTTGGCGGCGCCGTCGGTGCCGTACTCCGAGCGCAGCGGGTTGGCGTCGCCGACGTCGATGAAGGCGACGCGGAACAGGTCGGGCCGCTCCGCCAGCGCCATGCCCGCCGTGATGCCGCCGGCGCTCGCGCCCTCGATCGCCAGGCGCTCGGGCCGCGTCCAGCCGCGCGCGACGAGCGCCTGGGCGCACGCGATCAGGTCGCGGTAGGTGTTGGGCTTGGTCGCCTGGAAGCCGGCGCGATGCCAGTCCTCGCCGAACTCGCCGCCGCCGCGCACGTGCGCGACCGCGTAGACGCCGCCGTCCTCCAGCAGCGGCAGCCAGCGCGAGACCGGGCGCGGCTTGAGCGCGATGCCGTAGGCGCCATACCCCGTGAGGTACGCGAGATGCGAGCCGTCCGGCTTCAGGCCCTTGCGGTGGACGATGGACAGCGGGATCGCCGTGCCGTCGGCGGCGGTGGCCGTGAGTTCCTCGGCCTCGACGTCGCCGAACTCGTCGGGCGTCGGCGGCGCCAGCGCGAGCGGCGTCGCCGCGCCGCCGC
>DASVLN010000503.1:0-11092 GCA_036384855.1 Burkholderiaceae bacterium
CGGCGGCTCGCGATCTACCGCGCCAACCTCGCGGCGACGGCCGACAAGGCGCTCGCCGGTGCCTACCCCGTCGTCCGCCAGGCGGTCGGCGAGGAATTCTTCCGCGGCCTCGCCCGCGAGTACGTCAGGGCGGCCCCGTCCACCGGCGGCGACCTCGCCGACTTCGGCGATCGCTTCGCCGACTTCCTCGCGGGCTTCGAGCACGTGCGCGACCTGCCTTGGCTGCCCGACCTAGCGCGCGTCGAATGGGCCGCGCACCGGGCCTGCGGCGCCGCCGACGGCACGCCCTGGGACGCAGGCGCGCTCGCGACGGTCGCCCCCGAGGACCAGGCCGCGATCCGCTTCGCCTGGGCGCCGGGCACCGCGATCGTCGAGTCGCCCTGGCCCGTCGTGCGGGTGTGGACGATCCACCAGCCCGGCTTCGACGGCGCGTTCGAGGTCGACTGGCAGGTGCCCGAGCGCGCCCTGGTCGCCCGCGAGGGCCTCGCCGTCACGGTCACCGCGCTTGCAGCCGGCGAGGCGGTCTTCGTCGCGCGCTCGCTTGCCGGGGCGCCGCTGGGCGAGGCCGCTGCCCGCGCACTCGAGGCCGATGCCGCCTTCGACCTCGGGGCCCTGCTCGCGCGCGCGGTCGGCGCGGGGCTGCTCCGCGGATTCACCCTCTGCCAGGAACCACAGGATCCCATTTCCGATGAAAACCCTCGTTAGCCGGGCGCTCGCCGCCACGGCGCTCCTTGACCGCCTGCAGCCGCTCGCGCTGCTGGCCCTGCGGCTGTATGTCTCGTCCGTGTTCGTGCGATCGGGGCTCGTCAAGGTCTCCGACTGGGGCGCGACGCTCGCGCTGTTCCAGGACGAGTACCACGTCCCGCTGCTGCCGCCCGGCGTCGCGGCCTGCGTCGGCGCGTTCGGCGAGCTGTTCTTCCCCGTGCTGGTCACGCTGGGCCTGGCCGGCCGCTTCGGCGCCGCGGGCCTGTTCGCGGTCAACGCGATGGCGGTGATCTCCTACCCGCAGCTGTGGGGCTTCGACTGCCCGGCCGCGATCCAGTCGCACTTCATCTGGGGGACGATCCTGCTCGCGCTCGTCGTCTTCGGCCCGGGCCGGTGGTCGCTCGACGAGCTGGTGCTGCGCCGGCTCGGGCTCGCGCGTCCCGCGCGCGCGTGAGGCGACGGCGACCGGTTCAGCGCCCGATGAGCTCGTGCACGAGCTGCAGCAGCATCTCGATCTTGAACGGCTTGCGCAGGAACGCGTCGTAGCCGTCGAACTGCTCGCGGATCGCGTACTCGGGCAGCCCGCTGTTGAGGATGATCTTGGTGTGCGCGAACGCCGGGTCGGCGCGCAGCTCGCGCGAGAGCTCCGCGCCGTTCATCAGCGGCATCATGTAGTCGACGATCAGCAGGTCGGGCACCACGTCGCGTGCCTGCGCGAGCGCGAGCGCGCCGTTGACCGCGCAGAACGTGCGATAGCCTTCCTCCGCCAGGATCATGCTCAGGACCTCCGCGCTCCCGAGTTCGTCGTCGACGACAAGAATGGTCTTCACGCGGGCGTTCCTTCGCCTCGTACCGTCAGGCCTTCGCGTCGCCGCCGACGGGGCTCTCGGGCGGAGCCACCGGCGGACTGACGGGCTGCGCCGACGGGATCACGTCGCCGTCGGCCGCGAACACGCCGGCCAGGTGCATGCCGCGCCCGTCGATGTGCAGCCGACGCAGGCCGGCGTGATAGTCCGTGTCGCGCATCTTGATGATGGTCAGCAGTCGTTCGACGTGGCCCTCGTCGTGCACGAAGCGCAGGAAGAACAGGTTGTCGACCAGCCCCGAGATGCCCCACGGCATCGACACCACGCTGGAGACGACGTCGCGCGTCTCCAGCGTCATCATCACGGTGACCTGGCGGTTGCGCAGCTCGTTGGCCAGGCACGAGAAGAAGCGGCTGACGCGCTCGGGATACACGGCCGACTCGAGGAAGCCCGACAGGCCGTCGATCACCAGCCGGCGCACGCCCCGGCGCGAGACGGCCGTCAGCAGGCGGTCGGCGATCTCGTCGAGCATGGACTCGCCCGGCGACTGCCACATCAGCTCGATCGCCCCCGACGCCTCCAGCGCCTCGAGCGGCCGCCCGATCGACGCCGCCTTGCCGCGCAGCCGGTCCGGTCCTTCGAAGAAGCCGAGGTGCAGGCCCGGCTCCTCGGGCGTGCTGGCCGCCAGGAACTGGATGCCCATCGTCGTCTTGCCCGTGCCCGTCGAGCCGACGACGACGGTGGAACTGCTGCGGGGGATGCCGCCGATCGCCAGCAGCCGGTCCAGCGAGGCGATGCCGCTCGCGACCGGGCCGCCCGGCGTGGCATCGAGCGTCGTGTGCCGGTACAGAGACTCGATGCGCGGGAACACGCTGATGCCGTCGTTGTCGATGCGCAGCGCGTGCTTGCCCCGCAGCGGGCCGGCGCCGCGGAACTTGCGCACCTGGATCGAGCGCTCGGATCGGGCATCGAACAGCTTGTCCTCCAGCTCGATCAGGCCGTCGACCATCGTGTGCTCGGCGGCCATGCGCTGGATGTTGCCGCTGGTCAGCAGCAGCACGGTGCAGTCCTGCAGCACGGCGATGCTCTGGAGCTCGTGGATGAACTTCTTCAGGTCGAGGTCGGTGGGCGCGGCCTCGGACGCCGCGACCAGGCCGTCCAGCACCAGCACGCCGACCCGGCGGGTGCGCATCTCGCGCCGCAGCACGGTCATCAGGCCCTTCAGGCCGTTGCTCTCGAGGTCGTGGAAGGCGCTGATGTAGGCCAGCTTGTCGGGAAACGCCTTGACGTCGAAGAACGACAGCGTCGACAGGTGCTGGATCATGCGCGAGTGCGACTCGGCCAGCAGCGTCACGTAGACCGCCGCGCCGCCCTGGGCGATGTGGCCGTAGCAGACCTGGTTGGCCAGGATCGTCTTGCCGCAGCCCGGCAGCCCCTGGATGATGTAGACGCCGCTGCGGAAGAAGCCGCCACCGAGGATGGTGTCGAGGCCGGGCACCGCGCTGCGCAGGCGCTCGACCGGCGGGACGTTGTCGACGATGGTGGTCATTGGGCAGTGCTCATGTCGTCCCTCTCGCGAAGGTCGCTGGGATGGTCGGGGATGCGGACCGCGAAGGCGCAGCCCGCGCCGGGCGCGCTGTCCAGCGTGATCGCGCCCCGCATGGCATGCACCAGCCGCGACGCGATCCACAGCCCGAGCCCGCTGCCCGACCCGCGGGTCGAGTGCCGGGCGACGGCGAACTTCTCGAAGATCAGGGCCTGGTCGGCCGGCGCGATGCCGCCGCCATTGTCCACCACCTCGACCGTCCAGCCGCCCGCCGCCGCGCGCACCCGCACGTCCACCTGCGTGGCGCGCGAGTGCTTGAAGGCATTGAGCAGCAGGTTGTCGACCACCTGTTCCAGCGCCACCGGATCGACGCTGCGGATGCCGGCGTCCGCCGCGTCCAGCGTCACCGCGATGGCGCGCGAGCGCGCCTCCTGCTCCAGGCTGTCGACCAGCGTCGCCAGCAGCGCCTGCACGTCCACCGGCCGCGGCGCGAGCGGATAGACCGCGCCCGGCGAGGCCAGCAGCTCCATCAGCACGGTGACGCGCTCGGAATAGCGGCGCAGCGTGAGCTCGGCGCGGTGGATGCGCTCGACGGCCTGCTCGCGCTCGCCCGACTGCGCCATCGTGCGCGCCAGCGCCAGCTGCAGCGCGAGCGCATGCAGCGGATTGCGCAGCTCGTGCGCCGCCAGCGAGAGGATGTCGTCGCGCACGGCGATCTCCTCGCGCAGATGCGCGCACTCGTCCGCGACGGCGGCTCCGGCGGGATCGGTCAGGCGCTGCGCGGACGGGGAGACGTCGGTCAAGGCGGAGGCTTCATGGGCCGGAAGCGGCGCGATATACGGCACCGGGTATGCCGCTGGCGCACGGGCGCAGTCGCGGCCCGGCAACTTTACCGTGCAAACGACCGCCTCGCTTGCCGATGAACGCGATGAGTGCGTGCGCGGCCGCGACGACCGCGCACCAGCAATCGGCATTCCCGCGGCGCGCGGACGACGCTTCAGCTCGGCGCCGCCTGCGGCCTCGCGCGCGCCCGCGTGCGTCCTCGCACCGGTGCCGCGGAGAGCACCGCGGCGTTGAGCTCACCCGTCTCGGGATCGTCCACGCGCGTCAGGAACGACGCGAGGAAGGTACGCGAACTGCGGTCCGGGAAGGCGACGGTGATCTCCTCGCCGCGCGTGGAGACGACCCGCCCGATGCCGTAGCGCGGCACCGAGACGGCGTCGTCGCGCCTCAGCCCCCGTGCCGCCGCCAGCGCCGGCGCCTCGATCGGCGGCGACGCCGGGCGCGCGACCTCGATGCACGCCTCGGCGGGCGGCGCGCGGCGGCAGTTGTCGCATTCGCCGCAGCGGCCGTCGTCGAAGGGCACGGGCTCGTCGAACGCGTCCAGCAGGACGCGCCAACGGCAGAAGCCGGTCTGCGCGTAGAACACCATGCGCTCGAGCGCCTCGTGGTCGCGCTCGCTCTTTCGCGCGTAGTCCGCGGCCAGTGCACCCAGCTCGCGCCGCTGCACGAGCTTCGGGCCGCAGCGCCGCCAGCCGTGCGCCGCGTCGCAGCAGGCCAGGCCGGCCTCGCGCAGCAGGCTCAGGCCGACCGAGGCGCGCGTCTTGGGCAGGCCGTCGGTGCGCGAGACCACCTCGGCGAGCGTCGCCCCGTCGGGCGCGAGGGCGAGCGCGTCGACGAGGCGCTGCAGGTCGTCGGCGCCCGGATACTTGCGCGCGAGGAAGAACTGCTGCACCTGGCGGTCGCGGCGGTCGAAGATCAACACGCAGTCGGCCGGCTCGCCGTCACGGCCGGCACGCCCGGCCTCCTGGTAGTAGGCCTGCGCGCTGCCCGGCATCTGGTAATGGACGACGAAGCGGATGTCGGGCTTGTCGATGCCCATGCCGAACGCGTTGGTCGCGACCATCACGCGGCGCTCTCCCGTCATGAACGCGTCCTGGTTGGCGTTGCGCTCGGCGGTCGGCAGCTTGCCGTGGTAGATCGTCGCCGACTCGCCGGCCGCGACCAGGCGCTCGTGCAGCTCGGAGCAGGCCTTCACGGTGGCGGTGTAGACGATGCCGCCGCCCTCCTGGGCGCGGATCGCCTCCAGCAGGCGCTCGAACTTCTCGACCTCGTTGGTGACCTGCAGCACCCGCAGACGCAGGTTGGGCCGGTACATGCCGGTCGAGATCACGTGCAGCCCCGGGCGATGGAGCTGGTGGCGGATGTCGTCGACGACCTCGGAGGTCGCGGTGGCCGTCAGCGCCAGCACGGTGGGGTGGCCCAGCGCCTCGAGCGCCGCGCCGATCTCCAGGTAGGCCGGCCGGAAGTCGTGGCCCCATTGCGAGATGCAGTGCGCCTCGTCGACCACCAGCAGCGAGACGTGGCGGCCTGCCATCGCGGCGCGGAACTCGGGGTCGGCCAGGCGCTCGGGCGTGGCGAAGACGATCGCGCTGTCGTCCTCGGCGATCCGCGACATCGACGCATCCTGCTCGCTCGCCTTGAGCGCGCTGTTGAGCTGCTCGGCCGCGACGCCGGCCTCGCCGAGCTTCTCGGCCTGGTCCTTCATCAGCGAGATCAGCGGGGAGACGACGATGGTCGTGCCCGGCAGGTGCAGCGCGGGCAACTGGTAGCACAGCGACTTGCCCGCGCCGGTGGGCATGATCGCGAGCGTGTCCTCGCCGCGCAGGACGCGCGCGATCACGTCGCGCTGGCCGTCGCGCAGCTCGGTGAAGCCGAAGGTCTCGCGCAGCGAACGCCGCACCGCGGCCGGAATCGTGGAGGTCATGCGCAGCGAGGGGGCAAGCGATGTGCCTCGCGGTCCTCCGCTACAGTGGCGCGTCCGTTTCCGTTTCCGCGCCGCGGCGCTCGCCCTCACGCATGTTCGTCGTCACGCTCACCTACATCAAGCCCGTCGAGGAGATCGACGCCCTCATGGACGCCCACGTCGCCTGGCTCAAGTCGCACTACGCGTCGGGCCTGTTCGTCGCCTCCGGACGGCGCGTGCCGCGCACGGGCGGCGTGATCCTCGCCCGCTCCGGCGACGAGGCGGGGCTGCGCGCGGCGCTCGCGTCCGATCCGTTCGCCCTGCACCAGGCCGCGCGCTTCGACGTCGTCGAGTTCACCGCGACGATGACGGCGCCCGGCGCCGAGGTGCTGAAGTCGCTTTGACGTCGCGGACCGGCGCCCGCCCTCAGCCGCGCAGGCGCTTCGCGAACTCGGCGACGCGCTTTCCGTGCAGGCGCGCGGTCTCGAGATCGCCCTCGCGCGGCGCCTCGTCCGGCGAGGCATCGGACGGCGAGATCGCCAGCGCGCCCGCGAACCCGGCGGTCCAGTTGACGTCGGACGGGCCGTGCGCCTTCGTGTTGGCAGGCATGAGGCCCGTGCCCACCCAGACCTGCGCATGCTGCTGCGACAGCGTCCACAGGTATTCGATGGTCGAGAACTTGTCGCCGTTGACGGAGGCCGAGTTCGTGAACCCGGCAGCGACCTTGTCCTTCCAGGCCTGCGTGAACCACGGCTTGGACGACGCGTCGGCGAACTTCTTGAACTGCCACGCCGGCCCGCCCATGTAGGTGGGGCTGCCGTAGATGATCGCGTCGGCGGCACTGATGTCGGCCCAGGCGGCGTCGCTCAGCTCGCCGTTGGCGTCGATGCGGTGCGACGACACCTGGGCGCCCTCGACGGAGGCGGCACCGGCGTGGACGGCCTCGGCCTGCTTGGCGGTGTGGCCGTAGCCGCTGTAGAAGACGATCGCGATCCGGGTCATGCGTGGTTCCTCGATGGATGGTGGCGGCTTCCGGACGGGAAGCGAGCGCCGATTGTGTCCAGGGTCGAGTCTCCCCACGCACGCGGGGACAATGCGTGCGCCCGCCGCGGTCGGTGCCGGTCAGCGGCTGCCCGCGGCCTTGCGGCGCTTGCCGTAGCGTTCCGCGGGCGCGGTGAGCGCCTGTTCCAGCAGCCCGCCCCAGCCTTGGGACGCCTCGCGCGAGGCGACCAGCTTGTCGAACTCGGGGCCGGAGCGCGCCGGATAGCGGTCCACCGCGCGCTGTTCCTGGTGCGAGAAGTGCTGCGAGATGCGCTTGACGGTCGCCTGGTAGATCTGCGAGACGCGCGAGGTGCTCACGCCCAGCGACTCCGCGACTTCCTCGGTGCTCATGCCGATGCCCATGTAGGCGTCGATGACCTGGCGTTCGCGCTCGGGCAGCGTGGCGAAGAACTTCTCGAGCCGGCGCAGCAGGATCGCGGTGTCGACGCGCGCCTCGACCTCGTCCGTCGGCGTCGCCGCCTGCCCGGCGGGCGCGTGGTATTCGGTGTCGTCGTCGTCCTCGGACAGGCTCTGCGTCTGGGCGGTCGAGGCGGCCTGCTCGAGCTCGGCGATCTCCTCGACCTCGATGCCGCAGACCTCGGCCAGCTCGGTCAGCGTGGGCGGCTGGTCGTGTCCCTGCATCCAGCGCTCGCGCGCGATCTGCACCACCTTGTACTTGCGGCGCTGGGAGCGGCTCAGCTGGTCCATCTGGCGCAGCTCGTCGAGCATCGCGCCCTTGACGCGCATCTGGGCGTAGCGCAGGAACGCCTCGCGACCCTCGTCGCTGTCGGGGTCGCCTTCCCATTCGAAGTTCATCGCCGCCTGCGCGACGCCGATCAGGCCCGCCTGGATCAGGTCGGCCTTCTCGACGTTGGCCGGCAGCCGGCGCGACAGCGCGCTCGCCTGCTTGCGCACCCACGACTCGTGGCGCGCGATCAAGGACGACGGGACACCCTGCATCGAAATCATGACGCCATGATATGCAAGCTATGGGCGGACCCGACCGATCTTTTTTCTCGAAATGGGCGGCCGGCGTGAAGCAATGGAGCCGAACCCGCCTTTTTTCCTCCCGGCGAGCCACGATGCGAACCGCCGCAGGCCGATACAAGAGGCCGCCTTGCGCGACCGTGGCGCGGCTCAGGGCCAGTCGGTCGCGTCCACCCGCGGACGCGCGCCGGGCGGCCGGACGCGCCAGAATGCCTGCGATGGATTCCGACCGCACCCGGCGCACCCTGCCCTGGATCGTCGCGACCGCGCTGTTCATGGAGCAGCTCGACTCGACGATCGTCAACACCGGCATTCCGGCGATGGCGGCCAGCCTGGGGGTCACGCCGCTGAGCCTGAAGGCCGTGGCCACGAGCTACATCCTGTCGCTGGCCGTCTCGATCCCGGTCAGCGGCTGGCTCGCGGAGCGCTTCGGCACGCGGCGCGTCTTCCTGTTCGCGCTGGGGATGTTCACGGTCTCCTCGGTGCTGTGCGGCGCGGCGCCCAACGCGAGCCTGCTGGTCGCCTCGCGCGTGCCCCAGGGCATCGCGGCGGCGATGATGATGCCGGTCGGCCGCAGCGCGGTCGTGCGCGCGTTCCCGAAGTCGGAGCTGCTGCGGGTGATGAACTTCATCATCATCCCGGCGCTGATCGGGCCGCTGCTGGGCCCGACGATCGGCGGCCTGATCGTGCACTGGGCGTCGTGGCGCGAGATCTTCTTCGTCAACGTGCCGGTCGGCGCGGTCGCATTCTGGCTCGGCCGACGCCACATGCCCGACTTCCGCAACCCGGCGCCGCGTCCGCTGGACGTGATCGGCCTCGTGCTGTTCGGCACCGGCGCCGCGCTGCTGTCGTGGCTGCTGGAGATCTTCGGCGAGCACGAGCTGCCGGCGCTGCAGACGGCCGTGCTGCTCCTGCTGTCGCTCGCGCTCCTGCTGGCCTACGGCTGGCACGCGACGCGCGAGCCGCATCCACTGCTGCCGCTGGGCATCTTCCGCGTGCGCACGTTTCGCATCTCGGTGCTGGGAGGCTTCGTCACGCGGCTGGGCATCGGCGGCATGCCGCTGCTGCTGCCGCTGCTCTACCAGCTCGGCCTGGGGCTACCGGCGTGGGAGTCGGGCCTGCTGATGATGCCCGCGGCCGCGGGCGCGATGTTCATGAAGGTGCTGTCCTCGCGACTGCTGCGGCGCTTCGGCTACCGGCAGGTGCTGGTCTTCAACACGATGCTGATGGCCACCGCGATCGGCGGCTACGCGCTCGTCGGAACGCGCACGCCCGTGGCGGCGATCCTGCTGGTCGGGCTCGGCATGGGGCTGGTCAACTCGCTGCAGTTCTCGAGCCTGAACACCATGGCCTACGCCGACATCGAGCCCGCCGACGCCTCGATCGCCAGCACGATCGCGAGCACGCTGCAGCAGATGTCGCTGAGCTTCGGCCTGGCGATGGGTTCGCTGATCACGGCTTGGTATCTCGCGAACCTGCCGCAGACCGACCACGTGGCCGTCACGCGCGCGCTGCACCACGGCTTCGAGACGCTGGCGGTCGTGACGCTCGCGTCGTCGCTCGCCTTCCGCCTGTTGCGGCCGGACGATGGCGAGAGCGTCAGCAAGGGCGCGCCGGCCGGCGACGAGGAATGAACTGGGCCGCGATCGACTTGCTTTTCGTCAAATTGCTGTCGCACTCGGCGCGTAGACTGCGAAGCATCCGAGGTGCGAAACAACCGGCCGCAAATTGGGCGGATCGCAGGGAACCCGTCACCCGAGCACTCCCCGGATGCCGTCGTCGCCGCCAGGCACGCCCGGCAAGATAGCCCGCCACCGGCACAGGTCGCGGGCTTTTCTTATGCCCGCGCGACCTGGGTCAGTCCTTCTTCCAGGCGGGGCGCTCCCATTCGAGCAGCTCGGCCAGTCGCGAGAGAACCCACTCGCCCTCCTCGGCCGGCACCGGCGCCTGCGGCCCGGTCAGCCCCTCGCGGATGCGCGCGAGCACGTCCGCCTCGGTGATGCCCAGCTGCCACTGCAATGTCTGGGCGCGCTCGACCAGCATCGTCGCGAGCGCCTCGCAGAACTCGTAGCGCGCCGTGATCGCCTCGCGCGTCTCGGTGGGCCGGATCCGGCCGGGCGGCACGAACAGCGCGACGAAGGACGGCGGCACGACGATCTGGTTGTCTTCGGACATCGCCCGATTGTCGCCGCGCCGACGCCCCTGCGGCCGGCAGGCCGAGGGCGCCCGCGGTATCCTGTCGCCTCGTCCCGGCCGTCACCCTCCCCGATTCCATGCGCGAGCTCATCCCGTTGCTCATCGCCCACGGCGCGCTCGTGATCTTCCTGATCACGCTGGTCGCGCGCGTCGGTGCGCCGGTGCCGGCGGCGCCGCTGCTGGTCGTGGCCGGCGGGGTCGCGATGGCGGGTCAGCTGTCGCTGCTGGTCTGCCTGGTCGCCGCCGTGCTGGCCAACGTGCTGGGCGACGCCGTCTGGTACCAGGCCGGCCGCTGGCGCGGGCACCGGGTGATGCGGCTGCTGTGCAAGATCTCGCTGTCGCCCGACACCTGCGTGCGCCAGAGCGAGGGCATCCTCTCGCGCTGGGGAGGCAGCTCGCTGATCGCCGCCAAGTTCGTGCCGGGCGTCTCGGTGGTGGCGGCGCCGATGGCCGGCGCGCTGGGCATGTCGTGGACGCGCTTCGTCGCCTACGACCTCGGGGCCGGGCTGATCTGGTCGGCCGCCTTCATGATGCTGGGCGTGGTCTTCGCCGGCCAGATCGAGGTCGTGCTCGACCTGATGACCGAGTTCGGCAGCCTCGCCGCCGTCGTCATCGCGATCGCGCTGGCCTGCATGCTGTCCTGGCGCTACCTGCGCCGGCGCTGGATGCTGAGCGAGCGCTACGCGCCGCGCATCGCCGTGGCCGAGCTGCGCGAGATGATGCGCCGCGGCGAGCCGCCGGTCGTGATCGACGTGCGCTCGTCGGTCGCCACGGAGCACGACCCGCGCCGCCTGCCGGGCGCCATCGCCGCGACGCTCGCGGACTTGCCGGCCGCGATCGCCCGCCTGCCGCGCGACCGCCAGATCGTCGTCTACTGCAATTGCCCGAACGAGGTCTCGGCCCTGCGCGGGGTGCGCATCCTCGCCGACCACGGACTGCACCGCTCCCGCGCGCTCGTGGGCGGCCTGGACGCCTGGCTGGCGATCGAGGCGGCCTCGCCGCTGGAAGCCGCCGGGGCCGAGCCGGCGGTCGTGGCGATCGTCGAGCCCGCCTCGCCCGCCGGCG
>DASVLN010000504.1:0-2035 GCA_036384855.1 Burkholderiaceae bacterium
GACGGCTGCCTCGCGTTCGCGCGCGAGCACCGCGTCGTCGTCGAGCCCGCCTGCGGCGCGAGCATCGCCGCGACGCTGGCCGGCGGCGCCGCGTTCGCGGACGCGCGCACGGTGCTGGTGGTCGCCTGCGGCGGCGTCTCGTCGACCTACGAGCAACTGCAGGCCTGGCGCGACGCGTTCGCGCGCGACGGGTTGGCAGGCTAGAACCGACGTTCGCCTGGTGTCGTGATCGAGAAGTTCGTTGAACAGGTCTCGAGCGCAGAGGCGGCGTCGCTGAATTCTTTCGCAATCGGGCGCAGACTAGGCGCCGCGCGCAGCGAGGCTCGATGCCTCGCGAGCACGGCAACGACGGCTGCGATCGATTTCGGAAGAATGCTTCAACGAACTTCTCGATCACGACCCTAGATCGGCCGCAGGAACAGGCCGGCGGTCAGCGCCAGCCCCAGCACGACGATCGCCGCGCGCAGCAGGCGCTCGTTGACGCGGCGCAGCGCCCAGGCCCCCGCCAGGCCGCCGAGGATCGCGCCCGCGCCCAGCACCGCGGCCGGCGTCCAGTGCACCTGCGGCGAGGCGACGAACAGCAGCACCGCCGACGCGTTCATCGCGCCGGCGAGCGCGTTCTTGGTCGCGCCGGCTGCGCGCGTCGCGAGGCCGGCCATCGTGAGCGCGGCCAGCATCAGGAAGCCGATGCCGCCGCCGAAGTAGCCGCCGTAGATCGCGATCAGGAACTGCGCGATGCCGGCGCCCACGGGCCCGAGGTGCGCCGCCCCCTCGACCGGGCGGCGCCGGAAGCTGCCCCAGGCGAACACGGCGGTCGCGAACAGCACGAGCCAGGGCACGAGCCGCGCGAAGATCGTCGCGGGCGTGTTCAGCAGCAGCAGGCCGCCCACCGCCCCGCCGGCGAGGCTGATCGCGAGCAGCACGCGAAACGACAGGCCGCGGACGCCCTCCACCAGCCGCCGGCCCGCGACGCCCGCAGTCACCTGGCCGGGGAACAGCGCGACGGTCGACGTGATGTTGGCCGCCAGCGGCGTGAGCCCCGCGAGGATCAGCGCCGGGAGCGTCACGAACGAGCCGCCGCCGGCCAGCGTGTTCTGCAGCCCGGCCCACAGTCCGGCGACGAAGACGAGCACGAGCAGCCCCATGGGCGAGCAGGTTAGCACCCGTCCGGAGGTGTGCCGGGGAAGCGACGGCCGCGGCCAGCGGTCGGCCCGTCCGCGATGCCCGTAGCCAGGCCGGCGACGGCGGGATCGGTACAGGTAACCGATGGCAACTGCAGTCCAGTAGCCCGTGCGGTGCGCCGTACCGACGAACGCGGGGGGTGAGCCCCCTAGGTCAGGGCATGGCCATCCGCCGTGAATTTGGTCACGATCTGTCACGCACTCAGCGGTGGCATGTCCGTTGCCAACCACCGTCCGGGCCGCGCCGGCCCCTCCATCTGAACATCAACTCGAGGAAGACAGCATGAAGACGAAGACTCTCGCAGTCCTGGCCGCATTCGCCTGCATCGGAGGCACCGCTTCCGCGGCGACCAACGTCCACGCCTGGACGGACACCGACTACGGCGTGTACAGCGACAACCTGGTGCTGGGCCCGCAACTGAGCTACCACATCGTGACGCTCGCGAACCCGGGCGGCGACTCGGGCGCCTCGGCGTCGTTCGACGACGCGTGGACGTTCACCCTCTCCGACCCGACGGACCTGGACTCGTACGCCGCCACCTGGCAGGTCAAGGACACGAACATCTCGTCGGCGACCTTCGCGCTGTACTCCGGCATGCCGGGTTCCGGCTCGGTGGTGTTCTCGTCGTCCGTCGACAACATGGGCGAGAGCTTCTCGAACAAGGACCTCAAGGCGGGCGACTACTACTTCGAGATCTCGGGCACCTACAGCACCAAGTACGGCTACTACGAGATCGACGCCACCGCCAACAATGCCGGCGGCCCCTCGGCCGTCCCGGAGCCCGCGAACGCCGCGCTGCTGTTCGCCGGCCTCGGCATGATCGGGCTGGTGGCCAAGCGCCGTCGTTCCCCGC
>DASVLN010000505.1:0-3874 GCA_036384855.1 Burkholderiaceae bacterium
GACAGCGACCGTCGCGACCACGGCCCCGGTCGCGGCGGGCACGAGCGTCTCCTCCGCGCCGGTGACGGCGCCGATCGCCGCGGCCAGCGCCGCCACTGCGGTCGCCGCCGCTTCCGCCCCGACGGCGCCGTCCTCGCAAGACGCGGCGTTGCATCCGGCCGTCGCGCCGGCGATCCCCTTGCAGGTCATCGCCACGGCCGACTCGTGGGTGGAGGTGCGCGACGCCCAGGGCCGGACGCTGCTGTCGCGCACGGTGGTGGCGGGCGAGTCGGTCGGACTCGACGGCGCGATGCCCATGCACGTCAAGGTCGGCAACGCGCGCGGCACGCGGCTGACGCTGCGCGGCGACAATGTGGATCTCGCGCCCTGGACGCGCGACAACGTGGCTCGCCTCGAGCTCAAGTGACGACCCCGACATGACCGACACGACCCTGCCCGACCGCGCCCCCGACGTGCCCCCCTGCGCGCTGGAAGGCGAGCCCATCCCCGAGGCGGCGCCCGCGCCGCGCCGCTCGCGCCAGGCGCGCGTCGTCTGGGACGGCAACGTCGTCACCGTGGGTGGCGACGCTCCGGTGCGCGTGCAGTCCATGACGAACACGGACACCGTGCAGGTCATCGAGACCGCGATCCAGGTCAAGGAGCTCGCGCTGGCGGGCTCCGAGCTCGTGCGCATCACCGTCAACACGCCGGAGGCCGCCGCCGCAGTGCCGCACATCCGCGAGCAGCTCGACCGGATGGGCATCCGCGTGCCGCTGGTGGGCGACTTCCACTACAACGGCCACCGCCTGCTGACCGAGTACCCGGCCTGCGCCGAGGCGCTGTCGAAGTACCGCATCAATCCCGGCAACGTCGGCCGCGGCGAGAAGGGCGACCGCCAGTTCGCGCAGATGGTCGAGGTCGCGTGCAAGCACGGCAAGCCGGTGCGCATCGGCGTGAACTGGGGCTCGCTCGACCAGGAGCTGCTCAAGAAGCTGATGGACGACAACGCCCGCCGGCCCGAGCCCTGGGACATCAAGCACGTGATGTACGAGGCGCTCGTGCGCTCGGCGATCGAGTCGGCCGAGGCGGCGCGCGACATCGGCCTCGACCCGAACCAGATCCTCCTGAGCTGCAAGATGAGCGGCGTGCAGGACCTGGTCTCGGTCTACCGCGCCCTCTCGAAGCGCTGCGACTACGCGCTGCACCTGGGCCTGACCGAGGCCGGCATGGGTGCCAAGGGCACCGTGGCCTCGGCCGCGGCGCTGGCGATCCTGCTGCAGGAGGGCATCGGCGACACGATCCGCGTCTCGCTCACGCCGCAGCCGGGCGAGGCGCGCACGCAGGAGGTCGTGGTGGCGCTGGAGATCCTGCAGTCGCTGGGCCTGCGCAAGTTCAACCCCAGCGTCACGGCCTGCCCGGGCTGCGGTCGCACGACCAGCACCGTCTTCCAGGACCTCACCAAGCAGATCGACGACTTCCTGCGCGCGCAGATGCCCGTCTGGCGCGACCGCTTCCCGGGCGTCGAGTCGATGAAGGTCGCGGTGATGGGCTGCATCGTCAACGGCCCGGGCGAGAGCAAGCACGCCGACATCGGCATCAGCCTGCCCGGCACCGGCGAGGCGCCATCCGCGCCGGTCTACATCGACGGCGAGCGCGTCCTGACGCTGCGCGGCGACAACATCGCCGCCGAGTTCCAGGCGATCGTCGAGCAGTACATCGAACGGCGCTACGGGGCGGCGACGACGGCGCATTGACGCCGTCTTCCGCATCCCGCGTCCCACCACGATCAACCCGCGGCCGCCACGCGCGGCCGCCCGATGCGTATTGCTCCATCCATGGCTGAAAAACTGCGTGCCGTCAAAGGCATGAACGACATCTTCCCGGCGTCCGTGCCGCGCAAGGCCGACGAGACGCTGCCCAGCTCGAACGCCTGGCAGTGGTTCGAGACGGTCGCGCGCTCGGTGCTGCAGCGCTACGGCTACCAGAACCTGCTCACGCCGGTCGTCGAGCCGACGGCGCTGTTCGTGCGCGGGCTGGGCGAGGTCACCGACATCGTCGAGAAGGAGATGTACACCTTCCGCGATTCGATGAACGGCGACCAGCTGACGCTGCGCCCCGAGGCGACGGCCGGCATCGTGCGCGCGATGATCGAGCACAACGCGCTCTACAACGGCCCCCTGCGCCTGTGGACGATGGGTCCGATCTTCCGCCACGAGAGGCCGCAGAAGGGCCGCTACCGCCAGTTCCACCAGCTCGACGTCGAGGCGCTCGGCTTCGCCGGCCCCGACGTGGACGCGGAGCAGATCCTGCTGACCCGCGCCCTGCTGCGCGAGCTCGGGATGAAGGAGGGCGAGGACGTGCGGCTGGAGCTCAACAGCCTCGGCCAGCCCGCGGAGCGCAACGCCCACCGCGCCGCGCTCATCGCCTACTTCGAGGCGAACGCCGACCAGCTCGACGAGGACGCGAAACGGCGCCTGCACACGAACCCGCTGCGCATCCTCGACACCAAGAACCCGGCCATGCAGGCGCTCGTGAACGCCGCGCCCAGGCTGATGGACTTCCTCGGCGCGGAATCGCTCGCGCACTTCGAGGCGGTCAAGGCGGTGCTCGATGCCGCAGGGCTGGCCTACACGGTCAATACGCGCCTCGTGCGCGGCATGGACTACTACAACCTGACCGTCTTCGAATGGGTCACGGACCGCCTCGGTTCGCAGGGCACGGTCTGCGGGGGCGGGCGCTACGACGGCCTGATCGAGCAGCTGGGCGGCAAGCCCGCGCCGGCGGTCGGCTGGGGCCTGGGCATCGAGCGCCTGCTGTTGCTGCTCGAGGCGATCGGCATCCAGCCGCCCTCGGACGCGCCCGACGTCTATGCCGTGCTCGCGACCGACGCCGCGCGCGTGCCCGCGATGATCGCCGCCGAGGCGCTGCGCGCGGCCGGCCTCGCGGTCGTCGTGCACGCGCAGGGCAAGGAGGGCCTGCCGTCCATGAAGTCGCAGTTCAAGAAGGCCGACGCCAGCGGCGCGCGCTTCGCGCTGGTGTTCGGCGAGGACGAGCTCGCGCGCGGCGCGGTGGCGATCAAGCCGCTGCGATCGGATGCGGGCGGCGAGGGCGCGCAGCAGGTCGAGCGAGCGCTCGCGGACGTCGCGGCCTGGGCCGCGGGGCTGCGCAAAGCATAATCGGGTGTTTTCGTCCGCCGCCTTGGCGGACCCGCCTCTCCCTACCGAGCCCGCGCCCGCGGGCGCACCCCGTTTCCGACCTTTCCCACCGATGGCAAAGCAACTCGATCTCCAGGAACAAGAACAGATCGACGCCCTGAAGGCGTTCTGGACGACCTACGGCAACCTCATCACGTGGGCGTTGACGATCGTGCTGGCCGCCTTCGCGGGCTGGAACTGGTGGCTCTACCACCAGCGCCAGGAGGCGATCACCGCCAGCTCGATGTACGGCGAGATCGAGGCCGCCAACGCGGCCGGGGACGCGACGCGCGCGGCCCACGTGTTCTCGGACATGAAGGACAAGGTCGGCAAGACGACCTACGCGCAGCTGGGCGGGCTGCTCGCGGCCAAGGTGCAGCAGGACAAGGGGCAGGCCGCCGACGCGATCGCGAGCCTGCAGTGGGTCGCCGAGCACGGCGACGCCGAGAACGCGGCGCTCGCGCGCCTGCGCCTCTCGGGCCTGCTGGCCGACGGCAAGAAGTACGACGACGCGCTCGCGCAGCTCGACAAGGTGACGCTGCCCGCGTTCGCGGCGCTGGTCGCCGATCGCCGCGGCGACATCCTCGCCGCCAAGGGCCAGCCCGACGGCGCCAAGGCGGCCTGGAAGGCGGCCTGGGACGGCCTGCCCGCCACCACCGACTACCGCCAGGTGGTCGAGGCCAAGCTGGCCGCGGTGGGCG
>DASVLN010000506.1:0-1888 GCA_036384855.1 Burkholderiaceae bacterium
TCTTCGAGCACCTCGGCCGCGGCGACGGCCTGCCCAACGAGATCGCGACGGCGGTCGAGGAGGACGACCAGGGCTTCCTGTGGGTCGGCACCGAGGAGGGCCTCGCGCGCTGGGACGGCTACCGCTTCCGCGTCTACGGCGCCGACGCCGGCGACCCGCGCCGCCTCGCCGCCGGCTTCGTGCGCGCGCTGCGGCGCGACGCCCAGGGCCGACTGTGGATCGGCACCGACTCCGGCGGCCTCGCCCGCCTGGATCCGGCCGACGGCGGCTTCACACGCGTCGGCGGCAACCTCTCGGTGGTCGGGCTGGCGGCCGATCGCGACGGCGGCATGTGGGTCGCGACGACCACCGGCCTGCTGCACGTGCTGTCCGGCGACGTGGTCGAACAGCCCTGGCGCCACGACGCCGGCACGCCCGAGGCGCTGCCCGATCCGAGCGTCACGGCCGTCCTGCAGCGCCGTTCGGGCGACGTCTGGATCGGCATGGCCGCCAGCCTCGTGGTGCGCCATCCCGACGGCCGCCCCGGCCGGACGGTCGAGCTGCCCGGCATCGAGGCCGGCACGCCGGCGGGCGTCAACGCGCTGTACGAGGACATCGACGGCCGCGTCTGGATCGGTACCGCGCTGCACGGCGCGTACGTCTGGGATCCGGCCGACGCCCAGGTGCACCGCCTGCGCGCCATGCCGGGCGCGCGCGCCGGCGAGCCGCCGCTGGACAGCGACTCCGTCACCGCGTTCGCCGAGTCGGCGCCCGGCGAGGTCTGGGTCGGCACGGCGACGCGCGGGCTGCTGGTCGTCGAGGCGCGCACGCACGTCGCGCGCCGCGTGATGCAGGACCGCGCGGTGCCCACGGGCCTGCAGTCGAACTGGGTCTGGGCGCTGCACCGCGACCGCAGCGGCCAGATGTGGATCGGCTCGACCAGCGGCCTCAGCCGCACGCGGCCGCGAGAGGACGCGGTGCTCGCGATCGTGCCCTCCGAGGCGCGCGGCTGGTCGGATCCGTCGGTGCTGGCGGTCGAGGCCGCGCCGGACGGCGTGCTCACGCTGGGCCAGCATGGCGGGCTCGTCACGGTCGACCCGTTCGCGCGCCGCATCACGCCGCTGCGCGCGCGGTCGCAGGGCGAGGACGACTCGCCCGTGTTCGGCTACATCAGCGCGATCGCGCGCACGGCGGACGGGCGCCTGTTCCTGGGCGCCAAGGAGGGCCTGTTCGTGCGCCTGCCCGGCGCGCCGCGGCTGCAGGAGTGGACGCTGCCGCAGCGCCAGCGGGTCAAGGGCGTCAATGCGCTGCTGTGCGACGGCCAGACGCTGTGGATCGGCGGCAAGTTCGACGGCGTCTGGACGATGGACCTGGCCTCGGCCGCGCACGTCGTCGCGCGGCCGGACGTCCGCGGCCAGCTCACCGATCCCCAGGTCAACACCCTGGCCCGCGCGCCCGACGGCGCGATCTGGGTCGGAACGAAGAACGGCCTGAACCGGCTCGTGCCCGGGCAGGCGATCGAGCAGATCCTCTCGACGCCGGGCGATCCGGCCACGCTGCCGGATGGCGTCGTCTCGGCGCTGCTGTTCGACCGCCAGGGTCGGCTGTGGGTCGCGACCAACGCGGGCCTGGCCGTGATGGAGCGGCGCGACGGCGCGGGCCGGCCGGTGTTCCGCCGCCTGGGCCTCGCGCAGGGGCTCACCAGCCTGAACGTCGACAAGCTGCTGCTGGACGCCCAGGGCCGCGTCTGGGCGAGCACCGACGACGGCCTGCTGGTGGTCGACCCGGCGACGCTCGCCGTGCGCGCGCTGCACGCCGCCGAGGGGGTCGCGATCTCGACCTACTGGGCCAACTCCGGCGCCGCCTCGGCCGACGGCTCGCTGCTGTTCTTCGGCGGCCTCGGCGGCCT